>JBIKMQ010000176.1:0-5447 GCA_044359215.1 Candidatus Chromulinivoraceae bacterium | reverse complement strand
ACCGGATGATGAGCGGCACGCGGATCCCCCCCTCGTAGGGGGATCCCTTGCCGGAGCGCAGCGGGGCGTTGGAGGTCGGCGGGTTCGCGCCGAGCACGAGGCCGCCGTTGTCGGAGGTGAAGACCACGAGGGTCCGCTCGGCCACGCCCGCCGCGTCGACGGCCTCAAGGACCCTCCCGACGGCGGCGTCGAGCCGCTCCAGCATCGCGGCATACACGGCGTTGGTCTGGAGACCGCCGACGCCCCCGGCCCGTCGACGGAATTCCTCCACCCGGTCCGCCGGGGCCTGCAGAGGGGTGTGCACCGCATGGAAGGCCACGTTCAGGAAGAAGGGCCGATCCCGGTGCTCCCGGATGAACTTGGCCGCCTCGGTCCCCTCGCGATCGGTGAGGTACTCGCCGCGCGGCCCGTCGGGCAGTCGCGGAAGGCCGTAGGGGGCGACGTAGGACGGCGGCTGGCCGCGGTGGTCCCCGCCGAGATTCACGTCGAAGCCCTGTTCCCGCGGACCGAGGCCATCGCCGCCCAGGTGCCACTTGCCGACATGGGCGGTGGCCCGACCGGCGGCCTTGGCCCGCTCGGCCAGCGTCTGCTCGGCCAACGGCAGCGCCTTCACCCAGTCGGCCGGCGGGCGCAACTTGGCCTTCGGCGCGTCATGGCCGGCGATCCAGTCGGTGATCCTCAGCCGTGCCGGATGTTTTCCGGTCATGAGCGCCGCACGGGTCGGGGAACATACCGTGCAGGCCGAATACGCCTGCGTGAAGCGGACGCCCTCGCGGGCGAGACGGTCCAGGTTGGGTGTCCGGTGGAAGCGGCTGCCCGCGACGCCGAGGTCCATCGCCCCGAGGTCGTCGGCGACCATCAGGACCACGTTGACGGGAGGGGCCTCGGCACCGGCCAGCCCGTAGAGCCCCGACAACAGTCCGGCGAGGAAGATCAGGAGGACCAGGCCGGGACGCGGACCTGCCGGGCGGAAGAACTTGGGCGACATGCCCCCAAGCGTGGACCCGGCGTCGCCAATCGGGAAGCGCCGAGAGCGGGGGACGCCCACGGCGGCCGCTCAACCGGTGAACCGCCGGCCGATCAGGATCGCATTGTGCCCGCCGAACCCGAACGAGTTGTTGAGGAAGGCGTCGATCCGCATCGGCCGCGGCGTGTGCGGCACATAGTCGAGGTCGCAGGCCGGGTCGGGATTCTCGAGGTTGATGGTCGGCGGCGCGACCTGCGCCTCGAGGGCCTTGCAGCAGATGAGCGACTCGATGCCCCCGGCGGCACCCAGCATGTGTCCGGTGGCACCCTTGGTGGAACTGATCGCCAGCTTCCGGGCATGGTCACCGAAGACCCGCTTGATGGCCTGGGTCTCGCACACGTCGCCGACCGGCGTGCTGGTGGCGTGGGCGTTGACGTAGTCGATCTCCTCCGGACGCATCCGGGCGTGCTTGAGGCCCATCTGGATGGCCCGCGCCGCGCCCGCACCCTCGGGATCGGGCGAGGTCATGTGGTTGGCGTCGCAGGTGTTCCCGTAGCCCATGATCTCGCAGTAGATGCGAGCGCCGCGTTTCCTGGCGTGCTCGAGTTCTTCAAGCACCAGCACCGCCGCACCTTCGCCCATGACGAAGCCGTCGCGGTCGCGGTCGAACGGCCGGCTGGCATGCTGCGGGTCGTCGTTGCGGGTGGACATCGCCTTCATGGCCGCGAAGCCGCTCATGCCCAGCGGCACGATGGTGGCCTCGGTGCCCCCGGCGAACATCACCGTGGCGTCGCCCCGCTTGATGGCCCACCAGGCCTCCCCGATGGCATGGTTGCTGGTCGCGCAGGCCGAGCAGGTGGCGAAATTGGGACCCCGCAGATTGTTGTACAGGGCGAACAGTCCCGACGACATGTTCAGGATGAGCATCGGGATCATGAACGGGCTGACGCGGCCCGGGCCCTTGGCGAGCAGGACCTTGTGCTGCTCCTCGGTGGTGTGCAGGCCGCCGATGCCTGAACCGATGTAGACGCCGATGTCGTCCCGGTTCTCGGCCTCCAGGTCGAGGCCCGAATCCTTGAGCGCGCCCCAGCCGGCATAGACGCCGAAATGGGTGAACCGGTCGGTGCGCCGGACCTCCTTCGGCGTCGGGAATGCGGGCACCGGGTCGAACCCGTGCACCTCGGCGGCGATCTGGCAGTCGTACGCCGAGATGTCGAAGGCGCCGACCCGGCCGACCCCGCACTTCCCGGCCAGGATGTTCTTCCAGACGGCGTCGGCGTCCAACCCCAGGGGGGAGGCACAGCCCAGACCCGTCACGACCACGCGGCGTTCAGACCCGACATTCGACATAGGTGGGGGGCAGGGTACGCGGCGGGCCATCGCGCACAAGGACGCGTCAACCCGCGGGGCGGTTCCTGTTTACGGAGTGGAGTGCAATGAAAAAGGGCAGCTCGGGAGGCCGGGCTGCCCTGCTGAAAGGGGTTGGACGTTACTTCGCCTGGCTGTCCTCGACGTGCTTGATGACGTCTCCGACGCTCTGGAGCTTCTCGGCCTCGTCGTCCGGGATCTCGAGGTCAAATTCCTCCTCCAGGGCCATCACCAGCTCGACGGTGTCGAGGGAGTCAGCGCCCAAGTCCTCGATGAACTTGGCTTCGGGAGTCACCTGGTCGGCGGTCACGCCCAGTTGCTCGATGATGATGTCCTTGATCCGCTGCTCGATGGTTTTTTCAGCCATGGTAAGTTTCTCGTTCGGGCGCCTGTCTAGGCGTGGGGCCTCCGACCGTCAAGCGCCGGTTCAGGAATTTTTCGGCGCGGCACCGGCAGGCGGCACCAGCGCGGCCAGACGCGGGCCCGTCAGGGTGATCCGGTCGCAGACGACGGCCCGCACGGTACGGGTTTGACGGAGGCACTTGAGCAGGTGTTCCAGTCGCCGGGTCGGCGTGTCGGAGAAGATCACCAGCCGGAGGTCACCCTGGGGCGCCGCGTCGAAGTCGACAGGATCGAAGCCCGCCAACGGCAGGCGCGGCTCCAACAGGCTCCAGTGGTCGCGGGCATCGACGAGGAAGACCAGGGGGTGTCCCTCCCGGGCATTCCGCGCGACCCGTCGCAGGTCGCCGGGCCGGAGCCGCGGCAGCCAATCGGGGGCATCGCAACCGGTGTCGTCGGTCACCCCGGCCGGGATCCGGGGAGGCGGCCCCGACGATCCCGGCCAACCCAGGCCCAACTCGGGCTGATCGGGGGCTGTTCCGGTCGGGGTCACATGACCATGCCACCGTCGACCGTGAGCACCTGACCCGTGATGTAGCGGCCGCCGGGCCCGGCCAGGTACAGGGCCGCCTCGGCGATGTCGGAGGCCTGGCCGAGGGCCCCGAGCGGGATCTGCTTCAGGATGGCCTCCTTCTGGGCCTCGTTCAGCGCAGCCGTCATGTCGGTCTCGATGAAGCCGGGGGCGATGGCGTTGCAGGTCACGCCCCGGGACCCGAACTCCTTGGCCACCGATTTGGTGAACCCGATGAGGCCCGCCTTGCTCGCGGCGTAGTTCGCCTGGCCCGCGTTGCCGATGAGGCCGATCACGCTGGCCAGGTTGATGATCCGGCCCGAGCGTTGCTTGAGAAAGGCACGGGTCAGCGCCTTGGTGAACAGGAAGGCGCCGCGCAGGTTCGTGTCCAGCACCGTGTCCCAGTCCGACTCGCTCATGCGCATCAGCAGGCCATCCTTGGTGACCCCGGCATTGTTGACGAGGATGTCCACCCGTCCGGCCTGCGCGAGCAGGGTCTCCGCCGCCGCCGCAATGGCCGCCGGGTCGGACACATCGACCGCCAGGGCCCAAGCCTTCCGGCCCAGCGCGCGGATCTCGGCCGCGGTCTTCTCGGAGTTCTCGACCGTCCGGGACACGACCACCACATCGGCGCCCGCCTCGGCGAAACGCAAGGCGATCGCCCGCCCGATGCCCCGCCCCGCCCCCGTCACCACCGCGACTTGATGTTCCAATTGAGACATGGGCGGAGGAAACCCCGGCGACCGGGCCCGGGGCAAGGAGCTTCGTGGGGCGGCGACGCACCCCGCTGGCCGCGCGAGCATCGGTCCCACGGGTGACAATCCGGGCGATCGGAGAAACGATGCCCGGGTGTTCCGGGTGCCCGAACAACTCAGCGGAGTGATCCTCGCCGGAGGGCGGTCGCTCCGGATGGGCCGCGACAAGGCCTGGCTCGAGGCAGGGGGGCAACCGCTGCTCCTGCGGCAAATCGGGCTGCTCACCGAGGCGGGCCTCCGGAACCTCGCCATCGCGGCGGGACCCGAGGATCGCGATCCCCTGCCCTGCACCCCTCCAGGAATCCCCCTCCTCAGGGACCTGCGCCCCGGGCTCGGACCTCTGGCCGGCGTGGAATGCGGGCTGCGATGGGCCCGCGGCCTCCATCCGGATCCCGACGAAGGCTGGACCCTCTTCCTCGCCGTCGATCTGCCGGGGATGTCGGCCGGATGGTTGCGACGTCTGATCTCCGGGATGGGTCCCGGAACCGGATGCGTTCCTTGCCAGGCCGGACGCATGGAACCCTTGGCGGCAATTTATCCGAACCGGGCCTGGAACGTCGCTCGGGCCCATCTGGAGCGCCCGTCGGAAAACCGAAAGGCCTCGGTGCAGGAATTCTGCCGCCGAGGCCTTGAAGCGGGTTGGATGGTCCCCTGGGAGATCTCTCCGGAAGACCACCGGAGCCTGATCAACTGGAACACCCCCTCCGATTGGACCACGGACGGATCCGCTCGAGGAGAGTCTTCCGAAGCTCAGCCCTGAAGGTTCTTCGCGCCGTTGACCGTGGAATTGACCCGGAGGCGGAGACCGTTGAGCCGGATGAACCCGGTCGCGTCGTCCTGGTTGTAGGCCTTGGTGGGGTCGGCCTCCATGGTGGCGATGTGCGGGTTGTACATGCTGAACTGGCTCTTGCGGCCGGCGACATACAGGCCGCCCTTGTAAAGCTTCACACGCACGGTGCCGGTGACGTTCTTCTGGCTCTCCTCGACATAGGCCTGCAAGGCCAGGCGCTCGGGTGCGTACCAGAAGCCGTTGTACACCAGCTCGGCGTACTTCGGGATCAGGGCGTCGCGCTGGTGCATGACCTCGCGGTCCATGGTGAGGCTCTCCATCTGGCGGTGGGCATAGTGCAGGATGCTGCCACCCGGGGTCTCGTACACGCCGCGGCTCTTCATGCCCACGAAGCGGTTCTCCACCATGTCCACGCGACCGACACCATGCTTGCCACCGATCTTGTTGAGGGTGCGCATGACCTGCAGCGGATTGAGCTTCTTGCCGTTGACCGCCACGCAGTCGCCCTTCACGAAGTCGAGGGTGACGTACTCGGGCTTGTCCGGCGCGTCCTCCGGCAGCACCGACAAGGTGGTGAAGTAGTCGCGGTTCTTGAGGTCGAAGGAATCGTACCAAGGGTCTTCCAGGATGCCGGCCTCGTAGGAGATGTGCAGGAGG
>JBIKMQ010000175.1:0-5484 GCA_044359215.1 Candidatus Chromulinivoraceae bacterium | reverse complement strand
TGGTCGAGGTCCTTGATGAGCTTGCGTGCCAGCTCGATGGAGTCCTTCCGGCCGGAGAGCACCAGCGCGTTGAGCCGGGGATCGGGCGTGACATTCAGCGGGCTGGCCAGCGCCCGGCCCGAGCCGGCCTCGGGCTTGCCGGGGCCGTCCTGCCGGGTGCCGAGGCGGGCGCCCTGGGTGAAGATGGTGGTCAGCGTCTGGCTGGCGGTGCGGGCGTCGGCGTGGAGCAGGGCGACCACGGCGAAGTCGGCCGCCTCGGCCGATCCCGCCTGGTCCAGCATCTCGACCACCTTGGACAGCGCCTCGAGGTTCTTCGGGCTGGAGGTGATGAGCAGCCGGTTGCCATCGCTCGGGTCGGCCGTGACCTTGATGGGGCGCTGCAGGTCGAGGGCGAGCGGTTCCCCGGAATCGCCCCGGATGTTGAGCCGGCGCACCTGCTCCTGCAGTTCGCGAGCCTCGCTGCCCGCCTCGCCGGCGGCACCGGGGCGCAGGAGATTCTGCAGGGTGGTGGCGACGGACGGCGCGGCGCTCCGCTTGAGGGTGAACACCCGAACCTCGGCCTCGACGTCCTCGCTGGGCGTGTCGAGGGTCTTGATCATCGCCTCGATCCGCGCGATCAGCGGCTCGCGGGCCACGACGAGCAGGCCGCGGGAGCGGCCGTACGGCAGGACCGTGACCGGGTCGCCCGGGTGCAGGGCCGACAACTGCTGGACGAGCTGCTGCACCAGCGGGGTGATCTTGGAAGGCGGGGTGTGGGTCAGGGTGATGAGCCGGTGGGCGAGGTCGGCGGCCGGGCTGGCCGAGTCGAGTTGCCGGACCAGCGACTCGATGATGGAGAAGTCCTTGGCCGAGGCCCGGACCAGCAGGCTGCGGGAGCGCGGTTCGGCCACGACCGTGAAGCGCGGCGGGCGCTGGGCCTCTTGGTTCGGCTGGGGTTCAGGTTGGCCGCCGCCACGGCCACCGCCGGGCCGGAACACGTTGTTCAGCGTCCGGGCCAAGACCACGGGGTCGGCCTGCTTGAGGGCAAGGATGCGCAGGTCGCTCTCGCCGGACGAGGCCTTCCACGACAGGTCGACGACCATGCGGTTGATCCGGTCGAGTTCCGGAGCAGGGCCCGACAGGATCAGCGCGTTGGCGTTGCGGTCGAGGGCCACGGTCACCTCGGGGGCCTGGCCGGGCTGGTTGGTCCGGCTGCGGTCCAGCGTGGGCAGCCGGTCGACGACCTTCAGCGAGCCCCCGTGCATCTGGGGGTAGATGTTGGTCAGCATCCCGACCATCTGCTCCACCGGCACGTCGTCCACCGTGAGCAGGCGAACCTGCAGGCTGTTGTCCTGGGCCGAGGTGTCGAGCCGCTGGATGAGGTCCTGGATCTGCGGCATGTCGGAGCGTCGGGCGATCACCGTCAGCGTGTTGGCCTCCCGGTCCACCTCGAGCACGGGCTGCTCGCCGCGCGGACGGTCGTCGTAGACGGCGGCCACCTTCAGCCGGATGTCGCCGGCCCGGGCGTTCTGCAGCCAGACGAACTGGACGTCGCGGTCGGAGCGTTCCGGGGCCTTGTCGAGGGTCGGGAGCAGTTGCTCGATGAGCTTGAAGTGCGTGGCCGACGCCGTGATGAGCAGGCTGTTGGACCGGGCGTCGATGGCGATGGCCGGCTGGGCCCGCGAGCCGATGCCGCGGCGCTCGAGGCGGGTGCTGACGTTGGCCAGCAACTGGGAGAGCACCGGCTGGACATCGGTGGCGTTGGCGCTGTTGAGTTTGTAGATCCGCACCTCGACCTCGCCGGTCGCGCTCTCGGCGTCGAGTTCCTTGACCAGCTTCATGACCTCCTGCACGGCCTCGCCCGGACCGTTGAGCAGCAGGGCGTTGGCCCCGGTGACCGGGGTGATGCTCACGCGGCGCAGGCGGGCGTCGGTGCCCTTGCCGGCGATGGCCTTGTTGACGGACTCGGCCACGGTCTCGGCCACCGTCTTGCGCAGCAGCACCGTCTGCAGCACCGAGGAGCCGCCCGGATCCGAGGTGTCCACCGACTGGAGCACCGACTGGACCCGCTCGAAGAGGGCCGGCGGGGCGCTGACCAGCAGCGAGCGCTCGTCGAGGGCCGGGGTGACCACGAGGCGCTGGGAGGTCTCGGGCAGGGCCATTTCCCGGGCGAAGAGCTGCCCCAGCAGCGAGATGACCGGGGCGGCCGTCACATGCTGCAGGGGGATGTTGCGCACCCCGCGCACGAGGTTGGTCTCGGTCGTCAGCAGTCGCGAGGCGATGTCCTGCACCGCCTGCCATTGGGCGGGGCTGGCCGTGACCAGAACGCGCGACTGGGCGTCGTCGGGGAGGAGCACGAGGTCCGCCGGCTTGCCCGAGGCCTTCAGCCGGTCCAGCACGAGGGGGCGCAGGCGCGCCACGGCCTCGGTTGCCGAGCCCTGCGGGATGGGCAGGATCTGCAGGTCGCGGGCCTCCCGCGTGGTGGTGGCGTCGAGTTGCGTCACGATTTGCTCGGCGGCCTGGAGGTCCTGCGCCTGCCCGGACACCACGAGGGTCCGCGCGGTGGTGTCGATGCCGAGGGTGACGCGCGGGATGAGGCGGCCGGAGGGGTCCACCCGGGCGAGGGTGTTGGAGAGGGCCGCCGCGACCTGGGCCGGTTCGGCGTTGGTGAGCCGGAAGAGCCGGGAATTGCCCGAGCGCCGGTTGGCGGTATCGAGGTCGAGCACCAGGCCGGCGATGCGCTCGAGGTCGTTGGTGCGCCCGGTGACGATCAGGCGGTTGCCCTCCGGATCGGCGCGGATGATGGGCTGGTCGGCGGGCGGCACCGGCGAAGCCTTGAGGGAGTCCTGGTAGAGCGAGCGCACGGTGTCCGCCATCTCCTCGGCCTTGCGCTCGGCGAGGTTGAGCACCCGGGTCTCGCGCGGTGCGGGCGTGGCGGAGGGCCCCTGGATCAACCCCAGCAGGGACTCGATCTCGGCCAGGTGGTTGGTCCGCGCCGTGACCAGGATCCGGCCGTTGGGAGCGTCGGGGGTGAAGACCGCATCGGCCGGGTCGGCGGCGTCCTGGGTCTTCCACCGCTCGGTGTAGAGCTGGCGGAGCAGGGGAAGGACCCGGATCACCTCGTCAGGCTGACCGACCGCGATCGGCCGGGTCTGGCGGGGCGCACGGGCCGCCACGCTGGACTGGAGCTGCTCGAGGATGCCGTCCACCAGACCCAGTTGCGCCTCGCTGCCGGCGAGGATGAGCTGGTTGCTGGTCGCGTCGTCGAGGATGAGCAGGTCCGACAGGGCCAGCTCGGGCTGGTTGCGGGCCTGGTCGTTGTAGAGTTGCCGAAGGCGTCCCGACAGCTCGCCCACCTTGCCCTGGCGCAGGGTCACCACCTTCATCCGGCGGTCGGGCCGGGCGCCGAGCGACGTGTCGAGCTGCTCGATGATCGTGGACACGGCCTGGAGTTCTTTGGGGTCGCCGGTGACGATGAGCGTCCGGCTCTTGGAATCCACCGAGACCGTCGCCCGTTTCTGGGCCCGGCCGAAGGCGTCGTAGCGGACCAGCGCCGTGGACAGCACCTCGGCGACCTTGTCCGGCTCGGCCGAGCGGATCTTGAAGACCCGTGCCGTGGCGCTCTGGGAGCCCACCTTGTCGAGCTTGCGCACGAGGTCCTCGATCACCGCCAGTTCGTTGGTGTCGCCGACGACGATGAGCCGGTTGCTGCCGGTGTCGGAGCTGATGGTGGTGTCGGGCGGGGTGGCGCCGAAGCGGGCCCGTGCCTGGTCGAGGTAAAGGCCACGGACCGTGGTGGCCAGCTCCGAGGCGGTCGCCGTGGCCAGGTCGATGATGCGGACCTCGCGAGAATCCGCACCCGGCTTGGCGGGTCCCGTCCCCAGCTGCTGGAGGATGGACTCGATCTTCTGCAGGTGGTCGGGCCGGCCGGTCACGATGATGCGCCCGCTGCGGGGGTCGGCCAGGATCTGGGCGTCCGCCGGGTCGGTGTCGGCGCGTTCCTTCCACTGGTCGGTGTAGAGCTGCTGCAGGAGCGGTTGGACCCGTTGCACATCGCTGGCCGAGCCGACCTCGAAGGTCCGGGTCTCGCGCCCGAGGCTCGCACCCCCGGTGGCCTTGAGGTTGGCGATGATCTCGGAGATTCGGTCCAGGTGGGACACCCGGCCCGAGGCGATGATCCGGCCCGATCGGGGCTCGGTGAGCAGTTGCGTGTCGGCGGGTCCGTCGGCAGGGCGGCTGGCCGCCTGGTCTTTGTAGAGCTGCTGGACGATCGGCAGCAGACGCTGCGCCTCGGCGGGCTTGCCGATGTCGAAGACCCGGTTGGTCCGGCTCTCGGGCGGCTCGGTGGCCAGTGTCGTGACGATTTGCCGCACGGCTGCGGCCTGGTCGGCGGTGCCGAAGACCATCAACCGGTCGCCGCTCGGGTCGGTGTAGAGGGTCGCCGGCTTGGTGGTCCGTCCCTGGTTCTGCTCGGCGTAGATCCGGTTGACCACCGGCAGCAGGTCCGTGGCCCGGCTGCCCTGGGGCTCGATGGTGTGCAGCTGACGCTGCGACTGGTCGGGCCGGGCGTCGAGTGCCGAGATGACCGTCTCGACCTGCGGCAGCAGCGATTCGGGCGCGAGCACGATCAACCGCCGGCCGTTGGGCTCGGGCGTGATGCTCACCAGGTTGGTGACGGAGCGTCCGGCGTTCTGGGCCTGGAACACCCGGGTGGCGAGGCTGGCCAGCGTGTCGGGTTCGCCCGTGACTTCCACCATCCTCAGGCTGCGGGCCTTGGAGCCACCGGCGCCGCCGCCGGCACCGCCCGCACCGTCGACCCCCTCGTTGTCGAGGCGCTGGATGATGCCCTCGGCATCCTTGAGGTCCTGGCGCGACCCGGAGACCACGATGCTGTTGGACTCGCGGTCCAGCGAGACCGACGCCCTCCGGATGGGCTGGTTGCGGGCGTCGAATTTCACCATCGCGTTGGAGACCACGCCGACGACCTGGGCCGCGTCGGCGTTGTTCAGGTGGAACACGCGGGCGCCGCCGGCCGCCTCCGGGGCCTGGTCGAGTCGCTCCACCACCTGGGACATCACGGTGATCTCCTCGCGGGGGGCCGAAAGGATCACCCGGTTGGCCGCCGCGTCGGCCAGGATCCGGCCCTTGGGCGTGTACTCGGCGCCGCGCTGGCTCTTGAGCAGGTCGGTGGCGAGGCTGGTGGCGAGCGTGGCCAGCGCGGCGGCGTCGGCCTGCTTGAGCTCGATCACCTTCATCTCACGTGGCTGCACCTCGGACGGCGTGTCGAGTTCCCGGACGATCTTGGCGGCGGCCTCGACGGCGGCCGGTTCACCCGTGATCACCAGGCTGTTGCTGCGGGTGTCCACGAGCACCTTCACGCCGTTGCCCTGGGTGCCGAGGCTCTTCTCGACCAGGCTGGAGATCTCGGAGGCCACGGCCGTCTTGAGGCGCACGATGCGGGTCTCCTCCTTGGCGCTTTTCTGCCCGGCCGGATCCAGCTGGCGG
>JBIKMQ010000174.1:0-5489 GCA_044359215.1 Candidatus Chromulinivoraceae bacterium | reverse complement strand
GATGAGCAGGACGTTGTCCTCGGGGCGGACCTGGATGATCTCCAGGTTCTGGGAGGTCCGGCGGACCACGCCCATGTGGCCGGGCATCTTCATGCCGCGCATGACGGTGCCGGGGAAGAGGCGCTGACCGATGGCGCCGGAGCGGCGATGCCAGCCCTTGGCGCCGTGGGTCGCGTCACCGCCGCGGAAGCTCCAGCGGCCGACGACGCCCTCGAAGCCGCGGCCCTTCGTGGTGCCGATGGCATCCACGAACTGGCCGGCCTGGAAGAGATCGGCGCCCACGGTGTCTCCCGACTTGACCTCCTTGGAGAAGTCGCGGAATTCGCGGATGCGCTTGACGCCGGTGAGCACCGGCTGTTCGCCGTTCTGGCCGGCGGCGTCGACCTTGACGCCCTGCTTGGCGAGATGGCCGACGACGGCCTTGGTCAGGCGGCCGAGCTTCTGGTCGCCGTAGCCGAGCTGGACGGCATTGTAGCCGTCCTTCGAGGCCTTGGTCTTGACCTGAAGCACGCGGTTGGGGCCGACATGGACGACCGTGACGGGCACGAGTACGCCGTTGGAGTCATACACACGGGTATGACCCACCTT
Organism: Candidatus Chromulinivoraceae bacterium; assembly: GCA_044359215.1. Lineage (GTDB taxonomy): Bacteria > Verrucomicrobiota > Verrucomicrobiia > Limisphaerales > UBA9464 > SXXZ01. The sequence continues at coordinate 4,901 of JBIKMQ010000174.1, read as the reverse complement.
GAGTCCGATGAGTCCGAGGGGCATGGCTGGGAAAGTTAGATCTTGATTTGGATGTCGACGCCGGCCGGGAGGTTGAGCTTCTTGAGCTCATCCACGGTCTTGGCGGTAGGATCGAGGATGTCGAGCAGGCGTTTGTGGGTGCGTTGCTCGAAGGATTCCTGCGACTTCTTGTCGGCGTGCGGGGAGCGCAGAACAGTCAGCCTCTCGATCTTGGTCGGGAGGGGGATGGGGCCCGCCACACGGGCACCGGAGCGCTTGACGGTCTCCACGATTTCGCTCGCGGAGGCGTCGATGACCCGGTGGTCGTAGGCTTTGAGTCGGATACGGATGCGTTGTCCAGCCATTGCAAAGAACAGGTTTGGGTTGTGTTGGAGGGAAAGGTCAGCTGCGGGCGGCAGGGCGCTTCTTGGCGGCATCCATGACCGTGGTCAGGACGCTGTTGGGAACCTGCTCGAAGCTGAACGGTTCCATGCTGTAGGAAGCGCGGCCCTTGGAGAGCGAACGGATGGCGGTCGCGTAGCCGAACATCTCGGCCAAGGGCACCTGCGCGGTGAGGACGGTCTGGCCGTTCTTGGCGTCGACGCCCTGGATCATGCCGCGGCGGCGGTTGATGTCGCCGAGGATGTCGCCCTGGTACTCGTCGGGCGTGGTCGCCTCGACCTTCATGATCGGCTCGAGCAGGATCGGGCCGGCCTGGGCGAAGGCGTCCTTGAGGGCGAAGATGCCCGCCATCTTGAAGGCCAGTTCGTTGGAGTCGACCTCGTGGAAGGATCCATCCTTGATGGACACCTTGATGTCGATGACCTGGAAGCCGGCGTAGACGCCTGATTTGATGGCCTCTTCGATGCCGGCGTGGACGGCAGGGATGTACTCCTTCGGGATGGTGCCGCCGACGACCTTGTTGAGGATCTCGATGCCCTTGCCTTTCTCGTTGGGCTCGACGTCGATGATGGCGTGCCCGTACTGGCCGCGACCGCCGGACTGGCGGATGAACTTGCCCTCGCCCTCGGCGCCCTTGGTGATCGTCTCGCGATAGGCGATCTGCGGGGCGCCGGCGTCGGCCTCGACCGAGAACTCGCGCTTGAGGCGGTCGCGGATGATCTCCAGGTGGAGCTCGCCCATGCCCGCGATGATGAGCTGGCCGGTCTCCTCGTTGGTGAAGCAGCGGAAGGTCGGGTCTTCCTCGGCCAGGCGCTGGAGGCCCTGCGACATCTTGTCCTGGTCGGCCTTCGACTTCGGCTCGATGGCCATGCTGATGACCGGCTCGGGGAACGTCGGGGGCTCGAGGGCGATGTCGAAGTCCTCGTTGCACAGCGTGTCACCGGTGGTGATGTTGCGCAGGCCGACGAGGGCGGCGATGTCGCCGGAGTAGACGCTGTCCACGTCCTTGCGCTCGCTGCCTTGGATGACCATCAGGCGGCTGACACGCTCGCGCTTGCGGGTGCGCGGGTTGTAGATCGAGTCGCCCTTCTTGAGCTGGCCCGAATAGACGCGGAAGAACACGAGCTTGCCGGCGTAGGGGTCGGTCCAGAGCTTGAAGGCCAGAGAGCAGAACTTGCTGTTGTCGTTCGGGGGGACTTCGAGGGAAGTCTCGGTGTCTGGCACCATTCCCTGGGCCGGGGGGATGTCCAGCGGGGAGGGCAGGTAGTCGACGACGGCGTCGATGAGCACCTGGATGCCCTTCTTCTTGAAGGCGGTGCCGCAGAGCACGGGGATGAGCTCGATCTTGCAGGTCAGGCGGCGGATGGCGGCCTTGAGCACCGGGGCGCTGATGGGCTTGTCCTCGAGGACGAGCTCGGCGATGGAATCGTCCTTGTTGGAGACCGCATCGATGAGTTCAGCCAGGGCGGTCTGGGCGCGCTCCTTGTGGGCCTCCGGGATCTCGGTGATCTCGTACTTGAGACCCTCGTTGGTGAGGTCACCCTCGCCCCAGACGATGGCCTTCTGGTTCACCACGTCGATCACGCCGGCGAACTTGTCCTCCGCGCCGATGTTCAGGTAGATCGGGAACGCGTAGGCCCCGAGCTTCTTGCGCATGTCGTTGAGCGCGTTGTCGAAGTTGGCGCCGGTGCGGTCCATCTTGTTGACGAACGCGATGCGGGGCACCTTGTACTTGGTCGCCTGACGCCAGACCGTCTCGGACTGGGGTTGCACGCCGGCGACGCCGCAAAACACGGCGACCGCACCGTCGAGCACGCGCATGGAGCGCTCCACCTCGGCCGTGAAGTCGACGTGTCCCGGGGTGTCGATGATGTTGATGCGGTGGGCGATGGCCTCGAAATTCTTGTGGAGCCCGGCTTCCTTCTTCTGGGTCCAGAACGAGGTGACGGCGGCCGAGGTGATGGTGATGCCGCGCTCCTTCTCCTGCTCCATCCAGTCGGTCACGGTGTTGCCGTCATCGACGTCACCGATCTTGTGGATCAGGCCCGTGTAGAAAAGGATCCGCTCGGTGGTCGTCGTCTTGCCCGCGTCGATGTGGGCGCAGATTCCGAAGTTGCGGGTGCGCTCCAGCGGATACTGGCGCTGCGGGGAGTTGACGGACTGGTTGATGGCCGCGGGGTCGCTCATGATGGGAAAGATCGTCTAGGGTGCAGATGAAAAACGCCCCGAATGGGCATCGGGGCGTCAGAAAACGTGCGAAATCACCAGCGGAAGTGGGCGAACGCCTTGTTGGCCTGGGCCATCTTGTGGACGTCGTCGCGCTTGCGAATGGCGCTGCCCTGACCCTGGTAGGCCTCGAGGAGTTCGGTGGCCAGCGCCTGCTTCATGGGCAGACCCTTGCGGTCGTCGGCGAACTTCACGATCCAGCGCATGGCCAGAGAGGTCTGGCGGTCCGGGTTCACCTCCATCGGCACCTGATAGGTGGCTCCGCCGACGCGGCGGGCCTTGGTCTCGATGCGGGGCTTGGCGTTGTCGATGGCGCGCTGGACGATCTCCAGGGGGTCGACGCCAGGGGTCTTCTCGGCCAGGGCCTCGATGGCGCCGTACACGATGCGGCGGGCCACGTTCTTCTGGCCGCCGAACATGACGGTGTTCACCAGGCGGCCGACCAGGACGCTGTTATACTTGGCATCCGCGATGACGGAGCGCTTGATGGCTTGACGGCGACGGGACATACGGAAGTCGGTGGAAGGGGGATCGTTGGAAAGGGTGGAGCGGGCGCGTTGGGTTTCGACGCGTTATTTCTTCTTCGCGGCGGCGCCGGCCTTCGGGCGCTTGACGCCGTACTTGGAGCGGCTGACGCGACGTTTCTCGACGCCGGCGGCGTCGAGCGTGCCGCGGACGATGTGGTAGCGGACACCGGGAAGGTCCTTCACGCGGCCACCGCGGACCAGGACGATCGAGTGCTCCTGGAGGTTGTGGCCCTCGTCGGGGATGTAGGCGATCACCTCGTACCCGTTGGTCAGGCGGACCTTCGCGACCTTTCGCATCGCCGAGTTCGGCTTCTTGGGCGTGCGGGTCATGACCTGGAGGCAGACACCGCGACGGAAGGGGGCGTTCTCCAAGGCCGGAGACTTGGACTTGTAGTTGATCTTGGTGCGGCCCTTGCGGACCAGCTGGTTAATCGTAGGCATCGATGCCGAAAGGTTATCGCCTCCGTCTGCAGCGACGGAAACGGGAGCGCGGACCTTACCAACCGAGCGGGTCCGTGCAATACGTTTTTTGAAAAAATCGGTCCGCGGCGGGAATAGGGCCGGGAATAGGGCCGGGAATAGGGCCGGGAATAGGGTGGTTTCAGGGTCTGGTGGTTGGACCTCCGGCGGGCCGGTGCTCGATGCGGACGAGCTGCGTGTCGCGGTTGCCGACCCAGGCCGATCCGTTCTCCAGCACGTAGAGGCATCCATCGGGCCCGATCTCGAGGTCCATCGGGCGCATGAAGGTCATGCCCGGGCAGAAGCGCTCCATCCGCAGTTGGCCTTCCGGGGTCTTGGCGATGCGGTGGTCCGCGTCGAGATGCACGGCCAGGATCCAGTTGCGCGACCACTCGTAGATGAACAGCGTGCGGTCGTACTCGCGCGGCAGGCGGTTCGGCGAGGTGGATCGCTCGTCGTAGCGGTAGACCGGCCCGGCGCAGGCGGTTCGGCCGCCGTTGCCCACCGCGGGGAAGCGGGTGGAGGCTCCGTAGGGGTACCAGAGGAAGGCGGGCTGGGCCGGCGGCAGTTCGGCCGGGCCGGTGTTGAGGCGCGAGGGGTTCACCGGGTGCGCCGCATCCCAGGCCTCGCCGCTCTGCCGGGAGGCGAAGTCGTAGCGGTGGTACGGCCGGTTGTCCCCGCCGAAGTAGGGCCAGCCGAAGTTGCCCGCGGCCCGGGCCTGGTTGATCTCGTCGAACCCGGCGGGTCCGCGCTTGTCGTTGGGGCCCCCGGCGTCGGGGCCGACCTCGCCCCAGTAGAGGTGCCCGGTGGCCCGGTCGACGCTGATGCGGAAGGGGTTGCGGTTGCCCATGACATAGATCTCGGGCCGTGTCTTGGGCGTTCCCTTGGGAAAGAGGTTGCCGGCCGGGATCGTCGCCGTTCCGTCCGGCTCAGGGTGGATGCGCAGGATCTTGCCGCGCAGGTCGTTGGCGTTGGAGGCCGATTTCTGCGCGTTCCAGGGCTCACGTCCGGGCCGCTCGTCGATCGGGCTGTAGCCGTCGGACTCGCCGGGGTGCGTGTTGTCGCCCGTGGCGGCGTAGAGGTTGCCGGCGGCGTCGAAGGCCAGGGAGCCGGCCGAGTGGCAGCATTGGTCGCGCTGGGTGGGGATGCTCAGCAGGACCTTCTCGCTGGCGAGGTCCAGGGTTCCGTCCCGCAGGGTGAACCGGGAAACCCGGTTCACGCCGGTCTTGTGCCCGCTCGCGTCGACGGGCGTTTCCGGCACGGAATAGAAGAGGTAGATCCACGAGTTCCGGGCGAATTTCGGGTCCA
>JBIKMQ010000173.1:0-5509 GCA_044359215.1 Candidatus Chromulinivoraceae bacterium | reverse complement strand
TGCACCCCGGCGTCGGTGGCGATGCCGGCGTGCTTGAGCGACTCGTACACCGACTTGTAGGCGTCCTGCAGCTCGACGTACTTGCCCACCACGCCGATGCACACCCGGTGCTGCGGCGCGATGAGCCGGCGGATGATGTCCTGCCAGTGGGCCATGTTGGCCGGCGGCAGGTTGAGCTGGAGGGTCTGGCAGACCAGGTCGTCCATGTGCTCGCGCTGCAGCATCAGCGGAACCTCGTAGATCGTGTGGTCGACGTCCTTCTCCTCGATCACCGCGTTGAAGGGCACGTTGCAGAACATCGAGAGCTTGCTGCGCACCTCCTGCCCCAGCGGTTGCTCGCACCGGGCCACCAGCACATGGGGGGCGATGCCGATCTCGCGCAGCTTGGCCACGCTCTGCTGCGTGGGCTTGGTCTTCAGCTCGCCGGCGGCCTTGATGAAGGGCACGTAGGTCACATGGATGAAGCACACGTTGCCCGGGCCGGCCTCCTGGGCGAATTCGCGGATGGCCTCGAGGAAGGGCAGACCCTCGATGTCGCCGACCGTGCCACCGATCTCGGTGATGAGGACGTCGGCGCCCGACCGGGCCGCCAGGTCGGTGATCCGGCGCTGGATCTCGTCGGTGACGTGCGGGATCACCTGCACGGTCTTGCCCAGGTAGACGCCGTCGCGCTCGTTCTTGAGCACCTGCTCGTAGACCTGCCCGCTGGTGGTGGCGTTGGCGCGGCTCAGCTTGGTGTTGGTGAAGCGCTCGTAGTGGCCGAGGTCCAGGTCGGTCTCCGCCCCGTCGTCGAGCACGTACACCTCGCCATGCTGGTACGGGCTCATGGTGCCCGGGTCGACGTTCAGGTAGGGGTCGAACTTCTGGAGCGCGACGGTCAGGCCGCGGTTCTCCAGCAGGGTGCCGAGAGCCGCCGCGGTGAGGCCCTTGCCGAGGGAACTCACGACGCCACCCGTGACGAAGATGTACTTCATGGGATGGTACGGTCCCAAGGCGCCGACCCGGGCATCAAGGAAAACTTCCCGGGGCTTCGTGGCTCCGGGTTGCACCGGGCCAACGCCCCGGACCGGAGGCCCGGAAACGCCTACCGGCTCCGAGGGCCGCGATGGGCGGCCGGCGACTGGATCCAGGTGCCGACCTTCTCGGCCCACCGAAGGCCATGCTCCCGCAGGCCGGGTCCGCTGAAGTGGACCCCCTTGCCTCCGGAGTCCCGCAGCGCCCCCTTGAGGGCGTCGGAATCCGGTCCCTCGAGGGCGAGGCCGTCCCGCCACAGGGAGGCCTGCGCGGCCCGGATCTCCGCCGAGGCCTCGTCGCCGGGCACGTGGTAGCTCACCTGGGCCACGAACCACGGCGGTTCCCAGCCGATGCGGCGGTGCGACTCGCGGATCACCCGGGTGAGGAACTCCCGGTAGAGGGGCCCGGCGAGGGTCCGTGACGGGTCCGCTTGGTTGGCGTCGCTCTCGCCCTGGTGCCAGAGCACCGCCCGGAACCCCCCCGGGCCGAACGGCATCATGCGCTGGACGAGACCCTCGAAGGCGGCGCCATCGCTCTCCCACTTCCCCGAGTCGAGCCGGCGGACGCGATGGGTCAGCGTGGGCGGATTCGGGAAGCGGGAACCCCTCGGCAACCATTCGCGCACGCTGGTGGCCCCGATGCCGCAGGCGACCAGGCCGATGGGGACCCCGCATCGGCGGGACAAGGCATCCCCGAAGGGCGGCAGGAAGCTGCCCCCGTCGCCGCTGGCCCCGGGCTGGGGGTCGTGGGCCGGTCGCCACCGGGTGCCGTCGAAGGTCGAGACCGTTCCGGACCGGGGCGACTGGCGTTCCTCGCCATGGTTGGCCGAGTTGGATTGCCCGGCGACGACGAACACCTCGCCGATGCCCACGGGCTCCACCCCGGCCTCGGCGACGACCGTTTCCTCCGTCCGGCCCGGTTGCCGGTCGAGGCGGCGGACCTCGAGGCGGAACCATCCGCCCGCGGGCATCTCGAGGCGGCAGCGGAATCTCCCCTTTACGGTGGGGGCGTCGATCCGCTGCCAGGGGCTCGGCCGGCCATCGGCGACGAAGCGGGTCTCGAGGTGGATCGTGCCGTCCTCCTGCGATCCGTCGCTTCCCTCGAGGGGCACGGTTCCACGGTCCACCGAATGCCGTTGGAGGACCTGGTGGTCGAGGGGCGACGACACGTTCAGTCTGGCGGCCACGAGGCTCGGGGACAGGCTTGACAGGCAGAGGCTCAGGCAGACGGCCAGGCAAGGGCTCGGGCTTCTCCGGGGGGACATCGTGCCGTCAGGATCGGTGGCCGGCGCGCGGCTGGCCAGCGCGAACGCCGGAGAATGCCGGTGCGGGGGAAATTGCGTGGCCGTCATCGCCCGGTAACATCGGCGGCGCAGGGTGGCCTCGGATCCGATGATGAACCAAGCCGGCGACAGCCCAGATGCGCAGGATCGACGGGTTCCCGAACCCGGGGGTCGGGTCTCCGATCCCCGGCAGGCGGCGCCCGGGTGTCCCCGGCCCGGCGATCGGCAGGCTCGCCCATCCGACGTCATGCCCCGCCGGCCGGCGCTGTCGTTCCCCTTCGGCCCGTGGGTGGCCTCGACGGCCCGGGTCGCCTGGATCGTCGGGTGGCTGGGGCTCCTTCGGGCCCTTCCTGCGGAAAGCCCCCCGACGAATTCCCTGCCCCTGCAGATGGCCCTCGAGGAGGGCGCCTGGCGTGAGGAGGTTTCCGGCCACTACAACGGGGCCATCCGCATCCATGAGCAGCTGCTGGAGAGGCCGGCCCTGCCGGACCGCATCCGCGTCGAGGCCCTGCATCGACTGGGAATTGCTACTCGATGAAGGGCAACTTCACGCCGGCGGTCGCGCGCTTCCTGCAGGTGGTCCGCGAGTTTCCCAACGCCGAGCCGTTTTCCCAGAAGGCCTCCCACAATCTCCTGCTGCTGTCGCCGGAGTCGAACCCCTCGGACCGCAGCTGGTTCCGGGACGAGCGGTTGTTCCTGGGCGACCTGGCGCTGGTGCTCGATGCGGCGCTGACCCACTCGGAGACGCCCATCGCGCGGGAGGCCATCGGCGAGGCGGTGGGTGCGCTCCGGATGATGCGCCGGCAGCTCATGGGCGACGACCTCCAGTCGGCCGACCGTACCCTCGCGGCACTCGAATCGCTGGAGGCCTCGCTGGACGCAGCCGTCGACCCGTCGCCCGCCCCCCCGGTGCGGACCGCCCGGGCCGGCCCGCGTGCCGTGTTGTCGCAGGCGGTGTGGACCCAGGGCAAGGGCCGCACCTGGATGCTCGACCGGGCGCCACTCTTCGCACCGGACGACGCCAATGCCGCGATCCTCGAGTGTCGGGATCGGTTGGCCCGGGCGTTGGCGGCCCAGGATGCGGCCGAGGTTCGTCGCCAGGCGGGGCGTGCCGCCCGATGGGCCGAACCGGTCGTGCAGGCCGGCCGTGACTCCCTCACCGGGAGTTATCTCGGACTGGTCGAGGAATCCATGGCGGCGGTGGCCGCCCGGGCCTCCGCAGGCCGCTTCGCCGAGGCCCGGTCGGTGTGGTTCCAGTCGACCCGCACCCTCAACCGCGCCTTCGGTGCCTTCACCCTGCACGTGCCGGGGTTGTCCGATTTCCCCGAGGAGGTGCGGCCTGCGCTGGTGGCCGTCCTCACCCGGATCGAGGAGGCCCTGCATGCCATCGAGTCGCCGGATGAGGGCGCCGATCCCCTGGTGCCCATGTCGGAGGCCCTCACCCGATTGCGCGGGATCGAGGCGCAGTGGGCTGCCGGCCGGGGGGGCACCCCGTCGGTTCCTGCCGCCGCCGGCCCGGACTCGCCGGGTCGGCAGAGGCTGCGGCGGTGGGCGGAAGATTGGACCGCCATCATCGCCACGCTCCGTGCCGGAGATCTCCCCCGGGCGCGTCAACTTCTCCAGCCCTACGAACTCTGAGCCCCACGGCCATTGTCCGAACCCACGAACCCCTCCCACGTTCCCGTGCCGCTGCGCCTGTCACCCGCCTCCTTCCGACTGCGACTCCAGCCGCGGGGTGAGCTGTTCCTGTCGCTGCTGGCCATCGGCCTGGCGGTCGCGCTGCCCGCCGTGGCCCTCGTCTGGACGACGGTGCGGGCCCTCGATCAGGATCGCCGCGACGGCTCCCAGGAACTCCAGGCCCTGCATCGCCTTCGACTGGAGGAGGCCGTTCGCACACTGGAGGCCACCCTGCAGGCCAGTGCCGCCCGGGCCGGTGGGCGTCCGCCGGTGTCGGCCCCGGAGGCCGCGGCCGCCTTCCGGTCGCTCCTGGGCGAGGGGGCTCCGCTAACGGCGTCAGAGGGCACGGTTGACCGGGTTCCACGGCCCGCCCGGGCCGGCGCCAGTCCTTCCGCTTTGTCGGTTCCGGACCGGTTGCCTCTCCCCGACAACCTGCCCATCCCGGACAGCCTCTTGATCCTGGCCGCCGACGGCTCCCCGCTCTATCCGGCGCCGGCCGTCGGGTCCCTCAACCCGCCCGAGGCGGATGTGCGGGGCGAGGCCCTGGTGGGTGCCTTCCACCAGCGCCTGCTCATCCGCCCGATGAGCGATGCCTACCTCGGGTTGGCCGCCCAGTTCATCGATGAACGCCTCGAGCAAAGCCGTTCTCCGTCCGGGCGCCTGTACCTTCCGGGCATCCAGTTGGCCGCCCTCCGCCAGATGTCCCCGGAGGATCCCCGGTTCAGGCCGACCCTCGAGGCGCTGGCGGCGCGGGTCGTGCGGCACGGAGCCCCGCTCATGCCTGCCAGTCAGCGGTTGTTCCTGTGGCGCGAGCTCCGGAAGCTCGGGTCGCCCGAAGAACTGCCCACCGAACGCGCCGAGGTGCTCGGGCTGGAGGTTGCGCAAGCCCTCACGGGTCCTCCTCCCCGCGATCATCCGACTTCCATCGCGGTGCGGCCCTCCGACGATGCGCCCGGTGACGTCGTGTGGTTGCTGCCGGCCCCGGGCCGAGGCGTCGTTTGGCTGCATCGCCGGGAACGGTTTCACCAAGCGTTGGAAGCACGCCTCAACCGGTCGCTCGAGCCCCTGGGATACCGGGCTCAACTGGTTTCCCCGGCCGACGAGCCTGCGTCGGTTCCCCGGCTCCCTGGCCATACTCCGGGCCACTCCCCAGTCCACACCCCGGGCCAGGCCTCGGCCACGTTGCAGGCATCCCTCGGTTCGGTGTTGCCCGGTTGGGACCTGCGCCTGGATGCTTCGGCGGCCACGGCCACCCACATTCAGGCGGCCCGGAGGCAGGCCGCCTTCCAGGTCGCCTCGGCGGCCAGTGCGGTGCTGCTGGGCGCGGTGCTGACCTTCCTGGCGATCCGCCGATTCCTGCAGCGCGTCCGGTTGGCGGAGGTGCGGCATGACTTCCTGACCACCGTTTCCCACGAACTGCGGACGCCCATGACCTCCATCCGCATGCTCATCGATGCCCTGGTGGCCGACCCCGATCCTAAGCCCGACCGCACCCGGTCCTACCTGGAGGTCGTCTCGCGCGAGACGATGCGCCTC
>JBIKMQ010000172.1:0-5531 GCA_044359215.1 Candidatus Chromulinivoraceae bacterium | reverse complement strand
GCTCCAGTGGCGGTTGGAACCGGTCCAGCCGAGGGAGAAGATCCCGTAGAGGAAGCGGCGGAGCCAGCCCTTGGCACGATCACGCAGGGTGGCCAGGTCGGGGATGAGGCCGACGTACCAGAACAGCAGAGACACGGTGCCGTAGGTGGACACCGCGAAGACGTCCCACAGCAGCGGTGAGCGGAACTGGGGCCAGATCTCGTTGGCGTTGGGTGCCGGGAAGAGGTAGCCAGGCAGCAGTGCGAACCAGACGCGACCGGTGTGGAAGACCGGGAAGATGCCGGCGCAAGCCACCGCGAAGATGGTCATGGCCTCGGCGGCACGATTGACGGAAGTGCGCCATTTTTGACGAAGCAGGAAGAGCACCGCCGAGATCAGCGTGCCGGCGTGGCCAATGCCGATCCAGAACACGAAGTTGGTGATGTCCCACGCCCAGTCGGCCGGTTGGTTCAAGCCCCACACGCCGACACCGGTCGAGACCAGGTAGGCGATGAGCGAGAACATGGTGATCATGCCGCCCACCGAGACGATGAAGGCGGGCCACCACCAGACCGGCATCGGCTTCTCGCAGACGCCGGCGATGGCGTCGGTGATCCAGCCCAGCGGACGGTTGTTGAGCACCAGCGGTTCGCGCACGAGCTCCGCGGGCGGCTCGGGGGCGCGGACGGCGCCGGATTTGGCGGGATTAGCCATTAGATCGCTCCTTTCCCGGCCGCAGCGGCGGACGGATGCGAGGCATCGTGACCATGGGAATGTCCTTGGAAGGGGGTCTCATGACGGAAGCGCTCGTAGTCGCGCTGGCTGTCCGGTGTCTTGCGCTTCTCGAGCGCGAGGATGGCGGGATTCGGGTTGCGGATGCGGGCCAGGTAGGTGACGCGCGGCCGGGTGTCCAGGAAGCCCAGCACCGAGTAGTTGCGGGGGCTGGCCTTGGCCTTGACCACCTCGCTGCCGGCATCGAGCAGGTTGCCGAACACGATGGCGTCTGCCGGGCAGGCCTGTTGGCAGGCCGTCTTGATGGCGCCGTCCGGCACCGCGACCTCGCCGCTGTTCCCGGCCTTGACCTTCTGGGAGATCTTGGCCTGCTGGATGCGCTGCACGCACAGGGTGCACTTCTCCATCACGCCGCGCATGCGGACCGAGACATCGGGGTTCTTGACCAGCTTGATGATCTCCCACTCCGGCTCGGCGTTGCGATTCACCCCGAGCGGGCCCTTGTACAGGTTGCCCGTGTTGACCATGTGCTGGTCCTGGGCCGCACCGTAGTCGGTCTCGCGCTTGTTGAAGTCGAACCAGTTGAAACGGCGGACCTTGTACGGGCAGTTGTTGGCGCAGTACCGCGTGCCGATGCAGCGGTTGTAGGCCATGGCGTTGATGCCCTCCTCGTCGTGGACGGTCGCGTTGACCGGGCAGACGCTCTCGCACGGCGCAGCCTCGCAGTGCTGGCAGAACATCGGCTGGACGGCCATCTGGGGATCCTCGGCCGCCAGCTCGGCGGTGACGTCGGCATCCGGGTTGTGGCTGTAATACCGGTCGATGCGCATCCAGAGCATCTCGCGGCCTCGGGCCACCTGGTCCTTGCCGACGATGGGGATGTTGTTCTCGCTCTGGCAGGCGATCACGCAGGCGGAGCAGCCGACGCAGGTCTGGAGGTCGATGACCATGCCCCACTGGTGGATCTTCGAGGCGGTCTCGGGGTTCTGGTCGTAGGGGTGCTCGTAGATGTTCTGCGTGCGCTTCTCGGCGTTGCGGCCGTCGGTGCCCTTCTTGTAGGGCACGTAGTGCGGCAGGTGCGCGTCGAGGTCCATGTTGCGGGCGAACTCGGGGTGCGCCTTGAACTGGTCGAGGTGCGCCTCGCGGATGACCGGACGGCCCTCCATGAGGCCGTGCTCCTGCGTCACCGCCAGGCGATGCTTGCGGAAGACCTTCTCGACCTTGCCGGCGGAGATCAGGCCCGAGGTCGACTGGAGGAGCGCGAAGGCGTTGAAACCCACGCCGCGGCCCACGCGGCCCACGACCCGGCGACCGTACCCCACGGCAAGGGCGACCGTGCCGTCGGCGAGGCCGGGCTGGACCCAGACCGGCCCCTCGACGCTGCGACCGCCCACGGTGATCTTGACGACGGGCTGGTCGTACTGGCCGTCCTTGGCATCGGCCGCCTCGGCCGGGCTGAGGTTCTCGGGCACCTTGGACGACCGCTTGGTGGGCAATCCCAGCGCCTTGGCGGTCTTCTGGGACATCATGACGACATTGTCCCAGGTGACCTTGGTGATGGGATCGGGCATCTCCTGAAGCCAGCCGTTGTTGGAGAACCGGCCATCGTCGACCGAGGCGTCGCGGTGGAGCAGCACCTCGATCTCGCCCTGAGCAGGCTTGTGCGCCGCCAAGGCGGTCGCCGCAGTCGCCGGGTTCACGGTGGCGGAAACCGCCGGCGAAGCGCTCTCGGCCAGGAACCCGTCGTGCAGGAAGCGCTTCCAGGCCGCGTCATCGGAAGCCCCGAGGCCTTTGAGGGTCTCGCGGACGATGTCATACGGGGACGTCTTGGACTCGCCAAGGATCCGGGCGAGGACCTCGAGCTCGGTCAGGCCGCCGAAGAGCGGCTCGACCAGCGGCTGGACAGGCACCACGGTGCCGTCGGCCGTGCGGGCGTCGCCCCAGGACTCGAGGAAATGGGTGCCGGCCAGATGCCAGGTGGCCAGCGCGGCGGTCTCGTCCTCGTAGTAGCCGAGGCGGATGGTGGTGGCGGCCTTCTTGGCGGCCGACTCGAACGCAAGGTCGGCCGGCGCGTTGTAGGCGGGATTGCCGCCGAGGATGACCAGCGTGGAGACCTTGCCGGCGCCCAGGGATGCGGCCAGTTCACCGATGCCGGAAGAGGCCGGCTCGGTCGGCTGCACCAGGGTCACCGTCGTGCCGATCGCACCCAGGGCCGCGTTGATGGCGGCCGCGAGGGCGTGGACGGCCGGGGGTTGGGCATAACCTGCCACCACCACGGCGGCCTTCCCGGCCTCCTTGAGATCCTTGGCCACCGTGGCGGCCCAGGCCGAGTGCGCACCTGAAGACGAGGCGACACCGGGCACCCCGAGTTCGGCGGCGACGGCGGCGGCCACTTGAGCCACCTCGCTGGGCTTGACCCGAAGACGGTGGTCGGCGTTGCCACCGGTCAGGGACATCATCGACTCCACCACATAGAGCCGGTTCATCCCGTCGTCGGCCGATTTCCGCCCGAGGGCGAAGCCCCGGATGTTCCGGTGGGCGTCCTGCTCGGACCCGATGAAGTCGGCGTCGAGCGAGAGGATCCGGCGCGCCTTCTCGAGGTGGACCACCGCGTGCACCGGCGAACCGCAGGCCTGGGAATAGGCCGCGTCGGCCCCGGAGAAATCCACCGGCTCGTAGGCGTGCCAGGAGGACTTCGGGTACTTCTCGGCGATGAGCTTCTGCAGCCGGGCCCTCGACGGCGACGAGGAACGCTCGGCAAGGAAGGCCAATCCCTCGCCCTGGTTGGCGGCGGCCGCCTTGGCCACGGCGGCCAGCGCGTCGCGCACGGCCTCGGCCTTCGCATCGTTGCCGCCCTTGGTGTGCCGGTGGGCACGGTCCGGGTCGTACAGGTTGAGGATCGCCGCCTGGGCGAAGGAGTCGGTGCCGCCATTGCCGCCCGGGAAGAGCGAGTTGCCCTCGATCTTGGTCGGCCGGCCATCATGCGACTTGACCGTCAGCGGGATGGCGCTGCCGCGGACAGGCATCGACGTGGCGAAGTGCTGGGCCTTGCCATGGACGTAGCCCTCGGGCTGCTTGGCGAAGGGGGTGAGCTCCTCCTCGGGACGACGGCACCCGGTGGCCATGCCACCCAGGCCCGCCAGGAGGAAGCTCGCGGACATGAGCTTCATCCAGTCGCGACGGGTCTCGCCATCCGGGGCGATGCTCGCGCCGGCGGGGAACTCTCGCTCCATCCACTGGCGGAAGTCGGGCTGGTCGGCCAACTGCTCCAGGGAGCGCCAGTACTTCGGACCGGTCTCCGGTTCGTTGCAGATCGGGGGAATCGTCTTCATCAGCGGTGGCAGGTGGAGCAGCTCTGGCCGGGTTGGACCTTCCAGTCGTGGACGGCCTTCTTGCCGTCGAACTCACCGTTCCAGTCGAGCTTGGTCACAAGGTCATTGGGCCGGATGTGCTTCTCGGGCTCCCGGTGGCACTCGAGGCAGAAGCCCATGGACAGGGGCTTGGCGTGGTGCACCTCGTCCATCTTCTGGATCTCGCCATGGCACTTCACGCAGGAGATGCCCCGGTTCACGTGCACCGAGTGGTTGAAGTACACGTAGTCGGGCGTCTTGTGGATCTGCACCCACGGGATCGGCTTGCCGCTCGAGTAGGACTCCCGCACCAGGCTCAGCTTCGGGGAGTCCTTCGCCACAATGGAGTGGCAGCGCATGCAGGTCTCGGACGACGGGATGTTCGAGAACCAGGACTTGTCGACATCACTGTGGCAATACCGGCAGTCGATCCCCAGCTGGTCGGAATGGATCGCGTGCGAGAAGGCCACCGGCTGCTTGGGCTGGTAGCCCACGCGGGTGTACTTCGGCGTGAAGTAGTAGGTGATGCCCGCGATGACGGTGGGAAGCACGACAGCCGCCGCCACACCGATCATCAACGGGATCTTGTTGGTCCACTTCGGGAAAATGTCCGACATCGGGCCGCTTTCTTGGGGTTTCGTGGGCGAGACCGATTGGTTCGGACCGCCCCGTCCACCCCTTGGATTGGGTTCTGCTGGCCGACCTCCGCACCACCCCGGGGATCAAAATCCGGGGATCCTGCCGCCAGGACGATCGATCTCAATAAAAGACCGCCCGAACGGCCACCCGGGAATGGTTCACCCCGAAGCGGCGGTCAGCGCCGGGGCGGAGTCAACCACCCCGGTCGACCTCGACGCAAGCCCCTCGACGGCCGGGCGTCACGGCATCATGTCGACGAATGCTTTGCGTTAGGACGCCCCGGAAAGCCAGAACCGGCCCTTCATCGGAGCCGCGCTGGACCCGCACGACGCCGGGATTCCCCTTGGCCCTGAGTCCGCCGACTCGGTAGCCTTCCGGTCTTTGAACCGCACGGCCATGGACTACAAGAATTCCCTCAATCTGCCCCGGACGGAGTTTCCGATGCAGGCGAACCTGGTCCAGCGGGAACCCCAGCGCCTGGCCCAGTGGCAGGCCTCGGATCTGTATGGGCGACTGATGGCGGCACGCGCCGACGCCCCCCGCTTCGTGCTGCACGACGGCCCGCCCTTCGCCAACGGCGACGTCCACATCGGCACCGCGCTCAACAAGATCCTGAAGGACCTGATCCTCAAGTCCAAGTCGCTGCGCGGCTTCCAGGCACCGTACGTGCCCGGCTGGGACTGCCACGGGCTGCCCATCGAGTCGAAGGTGACCCAGGAACTGCGCGCCGCGGGCAAGACCGAGGCCGATGCGACCACCATCCGGACGGCCTGCGACGCCTACGCCCGCAAGTACATCGACCTCCAACGCGAGCAGTTCCAGCGCCTGGGT
>JBIKMQ010000171.1:0-5543 GCA_044359215.1 Candidatus Chromulinivoraceae bacterium | reverse complement strand
GGGCGACAATTTGGGCGGGGGCGTCTTGCTGGCGGGTCTCCTCTTCATGGCTGGTTTCGATTCCACGATCCACCCTCGCTCATCCTCACGGGTGCCGGCCACGCCCCGGTTGTCCGCCTCAGCGCCAATCTTGCGCCGCCGGGCTTCTTGTTCACCACGCTCCTGGTGCCGTCCGCCAAGGCGCTTCCCGCAAAAACGGGGGCATGACCTGCAAGCGGCGGAGGGCAGCGGGCGGGCTCGTGCCCCAGATTCGACACCGGCTCAACGCTCCCGGCAGGGTGCCGGGTGCGGATGCCGCCGACTGCCCGGACATCCACCGACATGAATGCCTCGACGACCCGAAGGACCGACGCGATGGCCTCCCCGGGAGACTCGCCCCGGAGGATCACCTTGGGCGAACGGGACTATGGTTCCAGACGCTGGGTCTACACCCAGTGTTCCGGACTCACCCGCGGCCTGGCGGTGGGGGTGAACCTTTCACCCGGGGGGCATTGCGACTACCAGTGCCGGTATTGCCGGGTCCCAGGGATCTCGCCGGGTCAACCTCTCGGGGTCGATGTGACCGCACTGGCCTCTGAGCTTGAGGAGATGCTGGGCTCGATCCACGCGGGCGTCCCCGTCTGTCCTGCGGGCTTCCCGGAGCTTCCTGCCGAGGGGCGTCGGTCGCGGCTGGCGATGCTCAGCGGCGAGGGGGAACCGACCCTCTGCCCCAACTTCCTGGAGGTGGTCGAGGCGATGGTCCACATCCGGGCCCGTGGGCGTCACCCGTTCTTCCGGTTCGTCCTGGAGACCAATGGATCGGGTCTCGGGCGGGAGGAGGTCCAGGAGGCCCTGGGACTCTTCACCGTGGAGGACGAGGTCTGGTTGAAGCTGGATGCCGGCACGGGGGAGCGCTTCCACCAGATCAGTGGTTCGCAGGAACCGTTCGAGCGGGTCCTTTCGCGGATCGCAGACCTCGGACGACGGCGGTTGGTGGTGCTCCAAAGCCTGTTCGCGACGGTGGACGGGCAGCCCCCGTCGCGCTCCGAGATTTCGGCCTATCTCGGTTGCCTCGCCCGACTGAAGGACCTCGGGGCGATGATCCAGCGGGTCCAGATCCATTCGGTCACCCGGTCTCTCAAGGGATCCGGGTGCGCCCACCTGCCGCTGGGGAGCCTTTCGGGCATCGCCCGGCGGGTCCGGCTCGAGGTGGGCCTCCCGGCCGAGGTGTCCTGAGGCGTTGCCTCGTCGCCGCCTCACCGGGTGGGTGGGCCCGGAGTCTGGCGTCCGGGATCGCGTCGGCGGTGGGCTGCAGACCTAGGGAAAATCCCTAGGCGGGTCAGGGAAACCACCGTCTTCCGGTTCGGTGGGTCCGCCCAATTCACGGGATCCGCGACGGCTGGATACTGGGGGCGTGCACCATTCCTGGTGCGCTCAACCGCAAGAAAGGACCACCCACATGAATGGCGATGGAGAGATGATCGAGACGTTGGAGCATTCCCCCCTGTACCAAGGATACCAGAGGGCATTCACGGCCGCGACGGGACTGCCGCTGGCCCTGAGACCCGTGGTCACCTGGCAACTGCCGCTCCACGGCAGGCCGGCCGAGAACCCGTTCTGCGCGATCACCGCCGAACGCAGCAAGACCTGCGCAGCCTGCCTGCAACTGCAGGACCGCCTGGCCAGGTCGGCCACCCAGGGCGCCTGCACCATGACCTGCGGCTACGGCCTGAGCGAGACAGCGGTGCCCATCCGCCTCGGGTCGCAGACGATCGGATACCTCCAGACGGGCCAGGTGCTGCTGAACCGTCCGACTCCGGCCCGGTTCCGACAGGCCGTCGAGGAGGCCCACCGGCTGGGAGTCGACCTCGACACCGCCAAGGCGAGGGACGCGTACTTCTCGACGCCGGTCCTCTCGCGCCAGAAGCTGGATTCGGTGGCCTCGCTGCTCGGGGTCTTTGCCGACCACCTGGCCATCCAGAGCAATCAGATCGCCGTCCAGAAAGCCTGTGCGGAACCCCCGGTCATCACGCGGGCCAAGCGTTTCATCGAGGAGCACCACCGCGAGGACCTCACCTTGGGCCAGGTGGCCGCATCGGTACACACGAGCCTGTTCTACTTCTGCAAGCTCTTCAAACGGCACACGGGGGTGTCCTTCACCGAGTACGTGTCCCGCCTGCGGACCGAGAAGGCCAAGAAGCTGCTGCTCAACCCGAATCTCCGGGTGAGCGAGATCGCCTACGAGGTGGGCTTCCAGTCGCTCACCCACTTCAACCGGGTGTTCAAGCGCATCCTGCACGAGTCGCCCACCGAGTACCGTCACCGCCTTCAAGCGGCCTGATCCGGACCCATGCCCCGGATGAAGCCTCGTGGGTTTGTGTCGCGTGCGTCGACCGGTTGCGGCATCTTCAACCCATGGCGGTCAGGCGGTCGGGTTCAGGAACTGCGGTCCACGGAGGGAAGGCATCTCGGCCCATCCCGGCAGGCGCCCCGTCCGACGGGTCGACACGCGCACCCTCCCGGTCGTCGCGGTCGACCCACGGGGCGGCCGAGCCTGAGGTCGATGCCGCCCGGCGCGAATTGCGCGATGTGAAGGCCGCCCTCGACGAACATTCGATCGTGGCGATCACCGACGCCTCCGGCACGATCACCCACGCGAACGACAAGTTTTGCCAGATTTCGGGGTACTCGCGGGAGGAACTGCTCGGCCGGAACCACCGCATCCTCAATTCGGGACACCATCCGAAGGGCTTCTTTGTCGATCTCTGGCGGACGATCTCCCGGGGAGCCATCTGGCGGGGCGAGATCGTCAACCGGGCCAAGGACGGTTCCCTGTACTGGGTGGAGACCACCATCGTCCCCTTCCTCGGAAAGCACGGGAAGCCGGTCCAGCACGTCTCGATCCGGACGGACGTCTCGTGGCGCAAGCGTCTGGAGCGTGAGATCCTGGAGGCGGGCGAGCGGGAGCGTCGGCGGATCGGGCGCGACCTCCACGACAACCTGGGCCAGCGCCTGACCGCCCTCGAGCTCGGGGCCCAGGGCCTCATCGGGATGGTTTCCAACCTGTCGGCCGAGGCCGCTCAGACGCTTCGCCACCTCGCCCAGCAGCTCCGGGAAGCCGTTGCCCAGACCCGGCGCCTGTCGCACGGGTTGTCGCCGGTGTCCCTCGAGTCGGGCGGGCTGCTGCATGCCCTCCTCGAGCTGGCCGAGGGCACGCTGGCCCTCACGCGCGTGGAATGCCAGTTCGTGAGCTCCAAGGTCGAGACCTTCCCGGATTCGGCCACCGCCAGCCACCTCTACCGGATCGCCCAGGAGGCGGTGGCCAATGCCTTGAAGCATGGGCATCCCCGCCGGATCGTCATCTCCCTGACCCGGAGGCGTGACCGGGTCCTCCTGGAGGTGTCCGATGACGGCAGGGGGTTCGATCCCGCCATCGCCTCCGGGGCCGGATTGGGCCTGGGAGTGATGCGGTATCGCGCGGGCCTCTTCGGCGGTGAACTCCAGGTGAAATCCTCTCCAGGGAAGGGCACCCGGGTGGTCTGCTCGGTGCCGATGCCGACATGAAGACCACCTCCCGGCCGAAACCATCGCCTGGGCCCGTGCGTCGGCGGGTGTTCCTGGTCGATGACCATCCGATGATGCGCGCCGGGCTCGCCGCCCTGATACGGTCCCAGCCGGACCTCGAGGTTGTCGGTGAGGCGTCCGATGCGCCGTCGGCTCTTGGTGCCGTTCCGGCGACCCATCCCGACCTGCTGGTCACCGACCTGACCCTTCCGGGGCGGTCGGGTCTCGAGTTGATCAAGGACCTGCTGGCACAGCTGCCCGGGCTCCCGATCCTCGTGCTCTCGATGCATGACGAACTGGTCCATGCCGAGCGGGCCCTGCGGGCCGGTGCCCGCGGGTACCTCATGAAGGAGGCCGGGGGCGAGCGGTTGCTGGCGGCGATCCGCGAGGTGCTCTCCGGCAGGGTCTCGGTGAGCCCGCGCATGGCCTCGGTGCTGCTCGATTCGCTCAGTGGTCCCGGTCCCCGGGGCGGCGGTTCCCCGATCGGCCGGCTCAGCGACCGGGAATTCGAGGTGTTCCAGCGGATCGGGCAGGGGTTGGCGCCCCGGGACATCGCCCGGGAGATGGGCATCAGCGTGAAGACCGTCGACGTGCACCGGGCCAACCTCAAGGCCAAGCTGTCGTTGCCACACATGAGCGACCTGGTGCGCCATGCCGTCCAGTGGGTCGGCGGCACCTCGGGACGCTGATGACCGGGGCGATGGACCGCCCGCCGCTCCCGAGGCCGGTGGAAACCCCGGGCGGTTTCACCACTCGCCCGCGACGTCGAACTGGGGCACCTTCGGCGGGATGAATTGGATGGAATGGATTCAATCGCCGCAGGCCTGGATCGGCCTGGCCACCCTCTCGGTGCTGGAGATCGTGCTCGGGATCGACAACCTGATCTTCATCTCGATCCTGTCCGGCAAGCTGCCGGCCGAGCAACGCGACAAGGCCCGCCGCCTGGGTCTGGCCCTGGCGCTGGTCACACGCATCCTGCTGCTCTGCTCGCTGAGCTGGGTGATGAGCCTGAGCAACCGCCTTTGGGAGGTCTCCATCGGCGGGTTGCCCCTGCCGAACACCGGCAAGGACCTGGTGCTGGCCGTCGGCGGCCTATTCCTGATCTGGAAGAGCACCAAGGAGATCCATGAGAAGGTCGAGGGCCATGCCGACTCCGGCCGGCCGTCCAAGGCCCCGGGTTTCGCCTCGGTGATCGTCCAGATCCTCCTGCTCGACATCGTCTTCTCGCTCGACTCGGTCATCACCGCCGTCGGCATGTCCAACCAGATCCCGGTCATGATCGCCGCGGTGATCCTGGCGATGCTGGTGATGCTCCTTTTCGTGAACCAGATCGGCGCCTTCGTCGAGAAGTACCCCACGATCAAGGTCCTCGCCCTGGCGTTCCTGATCCTCATCGGCACGATGCTGTTGGCCGAGGGCTTCCACCAGCACATCAGCAAGGGCTACATCTACTTCGCCATGGCGTTCTCGGTCGCGGTGGAGGTCATCAACATCCGGGTCCGCGCCAAGTCCGCCTGATTCCATGCCCCTCTCCATCCCAGAAATCCTTGCCGACGAATCGCTGCGGCGCCACGAGTTCCCGGTCGCCCAACGACAGGCGTTCCTGGCGCATGCCGGCGTCTGCCCGCTGCCGAGGCGGGTGGCCGAGGCGGTCCGCTCACACGCCGAGGCCTGCACGGCCGACGACCAGGAGGAGGCGCTGGCCCCGGGAGTCGTGGGCCAGATCCGACGGCTCGCGGCGGGCCTGATCGGTGCCAGCCACGACGAGGTCTCGCTCGTCGGGCCGACCTCGCTGGCCCTCAGTCAGGTCGCCGCCGGGTTGCAGATCCGTCGGGGCCAGAACGTGCTGATCTACCACGACTGCTACCCGTCCAACGTGTATCCGTGGATGGCCCTGGCCGACCGCGGGATCGAGGTGCGCCTCATGAACATCCGGGAACTCGGCAAGGTCCGCGTGGTGGATGTCCAGGGGCAGGTCGACGAGGACACCCGGTTGGTCG
>JBIKMQ010000169.1:0-5552 GCA_044359215.1 Candidatus Chromulinivoraceae bacterium | reverse complement strand
AACTGCAGCAATCGATCCGACCGGAGAGCCTGCTACCCCTGAAGGTGGATGAGACTCGGGTCCGCGACAGCCTGCGCTCGTGGTACCGGGGGCGCTGGTTCGCGCCGTCGAACCTCGGGGACCGGGCCCTCACCGACACGGTCCACGGGGTCTACCTGCCGTACTGGACCTTCGACGCGCACGCCGACGCCGACTGGACGGCCCTCAGCGGCTACCACTACTACACGACCGAGACCTACACCGACGGCAACGGGCGCACCCAGACCCGGCAGGTTCGCCACACCCGCTGGGTGCCCAGCGCCGGATCGCTGTCGCATGCCTTCGACGACGAGCTGGTGCCCGGGTCCAAGGGTGTGCGCGCGGACTTGCTCCGCCGGATCGAGCCGTTTCCGACGGCCGACCTGGTGCCCTACCACGACGGCTACCTCGCCGGTTGGACGGTCGAGCGCTACCAGATCGACCTGGTGGGCGCGGCCACCGAATCGCGCCGGAGCATGGCCGACCAGGTCCGCTCGATGTGCGCCGGCGAGGTGCCCGGCGACACCCACACCAACCTGCAGGTGTCGATCCGGTGGAGCCGCCAGACCTTCAAGCACATCCTCGTGCCGGTCTGGCTCCTGACCTACGACTACGGACGCAGGAGCTATCAGGTGGCCGTCAACGGGTACACCGGGGCCATCGCGGGCGACCGGCCCTACAGCGTGACCAAGATCGTGCTCGCGGTGCTGGCGGTCGTGGCCTTCATGGCCGTGGTGGTCTGGATGGGCGAGAACTGGAGATTCAAGCGCTGAGACCGCAGACACCGCCGCCGACGCCGACGACGACGTCGACTCGACGCCATCAACGCCGGGAGGGACCGCTGGCCAGCAGGGCGCCGGCGAGGGTGAACGCGGTCCAGGCCGAGGCCGGGATGTAGAGACCAAACTCGGCGAACCCGTGGGTGAACCAGCCGAGCAGCCCCAGGAAGACCGCCCATTCCAACCGATGGCGATCGGCCTCCGGCCAGGCATTCCAGGCCGGGGGCGACACCGACCCGGGCGACGATGCCCCCCCCGAGCCCAGGGCCCCGGCAGACCGGGTCACCCAACAGCCCAGCGTCCACAACAGGCCACCGATCCATGCCGTGTAGAGCACGAAACCCGGCAGCCCGGAGTCGCTGGCCTGCTCGAGGTAGTCGTTGTGGACGAGGCGCGCCATCTCGGACTCCGGCGCCTTGAGCCGTGCGTAGGGTCGCTGGAAGGTTCCCGGACCGCTGCCCCAGACCGGGCGTTCCCGGGTGTTCTGCAACGCCGCCTTCCAGTAGTCGGCACGGGCCACGGCGCTGGTCGCCCCCTTGGCGAAGTAGCCGGCGAACCGAAGTCCGAAGAGGCCGAGGCCCCCGGCCAGCAACAAGGCCACCAGGGCCACCTTGTGCCGGGCCGGTGCCGGCCTCATCAGCAGGGCCACCGCGCCCACCCCCAGGGCCACCAGCCATCCGGCCTTGGATCCGGTCCAGTACAGGCAGAGGCCTCCCAAGATGCCGAAGCTGCCCAGCAGCAACCGTCGCACCGACCCCTTGAGGGAGGCCCCGACCGCGGCCAGCACCGCCAGCGCGGCCGGCAACAGCAGCAGGATCAGCCCGGCCAACGCGTTCGGGTAGACCATCGTGCCGTTGACGCGGGCGCGGCGCATCTTGTCGAGGATGGCCGGGTTGGCGATGTCGACGCCGTTGGTTCGGATCACCAGCAGGTTGGCCTTGAGTTCCGCCATCGACGCGGCCGTGAAATTGGTCCAACCCGTCGCCTCGCCCTCGAGGAGCACCTGATAATCCTGCCGCAGTTCGAAGAGGTGCTGTTGGGCGGCCTTGTTGAGGCAAAGCCCGAAACCGGCGATGAGGCCGACCCAGAGCCAGCCGCTGCGCAGGGCCGGCCCGAGGGCGAGGAACCCCAGCCCGAAGCAGGCGACACAACCGGTCAACTGCGGCAGCGTCCAGCCGGTGAGCACCGCGTCGACCGAGCGTCCCGCCGACACGGCCTGCCAGGCCAGCCACAGCACCGGCAACAGCAGCAGGAGGCCGGTCGATCGGTCCCGGCCGCGCAGGGCCTCCATCGGCCGCGTCGCCATCAGGCCGGCCACCGTCAGCACCAGGAGCAGCGGCGCGGCAAGACGCGAAGGCCAGGGTTGCTGAAGCCACTCGGCCAGGTCGCGGGGCATCGGGATTTGCGCCTCGAGGATGACAGGGTTGCCCCACTTGAGGATGGCCACCCCGAGGAACGCGCCAAAGACCAGGGCGAAGAACCGCAGGCCCCCGGGGGCCGACATCCCGCCAGACGGGGCACCTGCGGCCCGGGCGGAAGGCGGACCACCGGCGGCGCTGGAGGCGGGGCTGCTCACAGGTGCAACCTCAAGAGGCCGACCTCGAGGGCCAGGGCCTCCTGGACGTTGGTGTGGAGGAGCCGCTGGGTGCCTTCCCAGTGCTCCAGGTTGGTCTGGGCCTGCTCCCGGCGGAGCCGTGCCGCCACCGCCTCGGTGGCCGTCTCGAGCGTGGGGAAGAACGCGGCCTGGTCGCTGACCCCGCAGGCCTTGAGCCAGACATCCCGCAGCCAGGCCTGCAACCCCGCGAGGTACTCGCCCCGACGCCGCCGGTACTCGGCCTCGATGGCGGCCGTGAGCGCGTCCTCCCACTGCTCCTTCTGGGCGGGCGTGGCATCGGGATATTTCGCCAGCGGCGAGGCGGCCGTGCACTCCTCCTCAATCCGCTCGCGGGCGGCCCCCAGCGACTCCAGCAGCGTGCCGAGCAACTGGTAGCGGGCCAGCACCCCGGTCGATCCCGGGGCCGCCTTCCGCGCGAAGTCGGTGATCCACCGCGCCACCTCCTCGCCCACCCGGAACGGCCGGACCCCGAAACCGACCCGTTGGCAGCGCGACAGGATGGTCTCGAGCAGGCGGCCCGGCTCGGTCGTGAGGAGGATGAGCACCGAGCCCGGCGGCGGTTCCTCGAGGGTCTTGAGGAAGATGTTGGCCGCTGAGGTGTTCATCCGGTCGGCGCCCGCGAAAATCACCATCTTGTGACGCCCCTGCATGGGCTTGAGGGTGATCGTGCGCACCACCTCGCGGGTCTGCTCGGCGCTGATCTGGCGGGACTTGTTCTCGGGGCGCACCCAGGTGACGTCGGCATGGTTGCGGGCGGCGATGCGCTCGCAGTTGGCACACCGACCGCAGGGGGCCATGGGGGTGCCCCCGGGCGACCGCTCGGCCGGCGCGGAGCAGTTGAGGGTCTGGGCCAGCGCCTCCGCCCCGGCCTCGAGCGAGTCGAGGTCGTCGCCGAAGAACAGGTATCCATGCGCCAGGCGGTCCCGCGACAGGCTGCGTCGCAGGAGTTCCCAGGGTTTGGAGGAGGCCAGGTCCGGATCCATGGAGGAAGGCGGGGCGGCGCCGTCGGAGCGGCTACTTCTTGGCGATCTCCTTGGCCCAGCTGTCCTTGAGGCCGATGGTCCGGTTGAACACCCGCGGCACCGACGCCGGCGCCACGCCGGTCGGCGAGTACGGCACGTCGAGGGTGAAGTAGCCCAGGCGCTCGAACTGGAAGCGGTCGGTCTGGCGCGCCTCGGCCAGCGAGGACTCGAGCAGGGCCGTGACCGTGGTGGCGCTCTCGGGATTGAGCACCGACTTGAAGTCGCGCCCGTCGGCCTCGGGTTCCTCTTCGGTGAAGAGCCGGTCGTAGAGACGCACCTCGGCCCGCAGGGCATGCGCGGCGCTGACCCAATGGATGGTTCCCTTGACCTTCTTGGCGGCATTGGCACCCCCGGTCCGGGTCTCGAGGTCGGCCGTGCAGCGCAGCTCGACGATGGCTCCCGCGGCGTCCTTGACCACCTCGTCGCAGCGGATGATGCAGGCGTACTTGAGGCGCACCTCGCCGCCCGGGCGCAGCCGGAAATACTTCGGCGGCGGCACCTCCATGAAGTCGTCGGACTCGATCCACAGCTCGCGGGTGAAGGCGATCTTGCGGGTGCCCAGCTCGGGCTGCGACGGGTTGTTCACCGCGTCGAACCAGTGGGTCTCCCCCTCGGCGATGTTGGTGAGCACCACCTTGATGGGCCGAAGCACGGCCAGGCGGCGCAGGGCCACGAGGTTCAGGTCGTCGCGGATGCAGCCCTCGAAGACCGACACCTCGGTGAGGCCGTTGTACTTGGTGACGCCGATGGCGGCGGCGAAGGCGCGCAGGGCCTCGGGCCGGACCCCGCGCCGGCGGAGGCCGCTCAAGGTGGGCATGCGCGGGTCGTCCCAACCGGTCACCAGGCCTTCCTCGACGAGCTGCAGCAGCTTGCGCTTGCTCATCACCGTGTAGCCGAGGCTCAGGCGGGCGAACTCGATCTGGCGGGGCAGCTTGCGGGGGAGGTCGAGCGACTGGAGCACCCAATCGTAGAAGGGCCGGTGGATCTCGAACTCGAGCGTGCAGATGGAATGGGTGATGCCCTCCAGGTAGTCGCTGATCGGGTGGGCGTAATCGTACATCGGGTACAGGCACCAACGGTCGCCGGTCCGGTGGTGCGTGGCGTGGCGGATGCGGTACAGGGCCGGGTCGCGCAGGTGGATGTTGGGCGAGGCCATGTCGATGCGGGCCCGCAGGGTGCGGGTGCCGTCGGCGAACTCGCCCTTCCGCATGCGCTCGAAGAGATCGAGGTTCTCCTCCACGGAGCGGTCGCGCCATGGACTGGGCCTGCCGGGGCGCTCGGGCACGCCTCGGTATTCGGACATCTGCTCCGGGGTCAGGTCGCAGACGTAGGCCTTGCCACGGCGGATGAGTTCCACCGCGAACGCCAGCATTTGCTCGAAATAGTCGGAGGCGAAGAACGGCTCGAGCGGGCGACCGGAGGCCTCGGTGGGCAGCACGGCGGTGCCGCTGACATCGCCGGGCACCTTGCGGCCCAGGCGGTCGTCGGCCCAACCGCGGATCAGCCAATCGACATCGGCCTGGATCGACTCCACGTACTCCACCTCCTCCTTGGTCGGGTTGGTGTCATCCATCCGCAGGTTGCAGCGGCCGTGGGTCTCGCGGGCGATGCCGAAGTTGAGGCAGATGGACTTGGCGTGGCCGATGTGCAGGTAGCCATTGGGCTCCGGCGGGAAGCGGGTGACGCTGAGCGGATGCTTCCCCGACTGCAGATCGCCAGCGACGATGTCGCGGATGAAGTCTGCCGGGGCGGGAGGCGTCGTGGGTTCGGATTCCGACATACGAATTCGGCCGGAAGTCTTACGGCCACCCCCGGCGAAGTCGAGAACCTCGGACGGGAGCGACACTAGGCCCAAATACCCAGCGGCCCCGCGCCCCGCGTCATCGCGCAGGCCCAACCAGCCATCGTAGGCACGGGAAACCAAACATCCGCACCAAGGGGGGCGGATCAAGCCGTCGCAAAGCAATGGTCCCAATGGTGTGCCTTCAGCCGTCGCCACGCCTTGGTCAAATGCTCGGGCTTCATGATGCGGCGCTTGCGCGGGTTCCACCTGTGGACCGCGGAAACCGCCGATTCGGCGGAATTCCGTGCATCCAGATTGTCTCGCATGACCCAATG
>JBIKMQ010000170.1:0-5552 GCA_044359215.1 Candidatus Chromulinivoraceae bacterium | reverse complement strand
GCCGAGGCCTACGCCCGGAAACTCCAGGAACTCATCGCCGGGTCCCGCTTCGTGAAGCGCACGGTGGCCGGAGACGCCTCCGACTTCGCGGCCTCGTTCCGCCGGTAGAGGGCCGATGGGGCGGATCGGGCGGATGGAGGGGCGATGAGGCCGAAGAGGCCTCTGAAGGGCCAACGGCTCCTGGGCACCCTCACCGCGCGCCGAACAAACGCTCCCAGAGGGCCGATCCGCCGAAGACCCAGCCGGTCGCGGCCAGGGCGATGTAGGGCCCATAAGGCAGCCGGCCCGACCAGTGCTGTCGCCCCAGGGCGATGAGGCCCAGACCGACCACCGCGCCCAGCACCGAGCTGAACATCAGGCTGAAGAGGGTGGCCTTCCATCCCAGGAAGGCCCCGATGGCGGCCATGAACTTCACATCGCCCAGGCCCATGGCCTCGCGGGGCAAGGTCAGCGATTCGGCCTCGGCGGCCAGGTAGGGCTCGGACTCCGGCTCCAGCACCTCGTCGCCGATGTGCAACGACTTGGGCGAGAGGCGCACCTCGCCCGCGGGATAGCAACGGTCGGCCAGCTCCAGCCGACGCCCCTCGAGCACCACCGTGTCGGACTCGCGGTAGAAGACCTCCTCGAACGGAATCTCGCGGTCGGGCAGGACGATGCCGGTGTCATGGAAGACCACCCGGCTGCCCGGCGGCACGGCCACCCGCTCGCGCCCGAAGAGCAGCTTGCCCAGGCGCAGCACCAGGTAGACGACCCCGCCGCCAACCCCGATGCCCAGGGCACTGCTGCGCAGCGAGCCCAGGAGGGTCTGCTCGGCGTGCAGCTCCGGCGCCACCAGCGAGAGCAGCACCCCGGCACCGATGCCTCCCAGGGTGATCTCGTCGGGAATGATGAAGTGCTCGAAATCGATGAAGGTGGCCGCCACGAATCCCGCCAGCAGCACGCAGGCGGCAGCAGCCGCACCGGGGGCGGTCTCGCCATGGCGGAGCCACGCGGCCACGAAGAGCAGCCCGGTGAGCACCTCGACGCCGAGGTACCTGGCGGAGATGCGTCCGCCGCAGGAGGCGCACCGGCCGCGCAGCATCAGCCAGGAAACGACCGGGAGGTTCTGCCACATGGGGATGCGGTGGCCACAGGACGGGCAATGCGACGGAGGCCGCACGATGCTCTCGCCCCGGGGCATCCGGTGGATGACGACATTGAGGAAGCTGCCCGTCATCGCCCCGAAGATGCCGATGAACAACGTCCAGAAATGGAACGGCAGCCCCAGCGGCCCGTGGTGGCGGTAGAGTTCGTCGTCCCAGCTCATCGTGATTCCCCGGGATGCCCCTGCACCTCGCGGACCAGGGCGGCCCGCATCACGTCGACCGGCGCCGGGCGCCCGGTCCACAACTCAAAGGCCGCGGCCCCCTGGTACAACAGCATCCCCAGCCCGTTGGCCGTGCGGCAACCGGCCTCCCGGGCCGCCCGAAGCAACGGGGTCTCGGCCGGCCGGTAGATCATGTCGTAGACTCCGTCGGCACGGGCCAGCGGGAAGGAGGCCACGTCGAGCGGGAGCGGATCCTCCGGCTTGAGGCCGGACGAGGTGGCATTGAGGACGATCTCCACGTCGGTGTCGGGCAATCCCACCCGGACATCCACCGCCGGGAACCGCTCGGCGATCTCGGCGGCCAGGCCGGCGGCCTTGGATTCCGTGCGATTCTGCAGCCAGAGGGTCTCGACCCCCTCGTCGGCCAGCCTCAGGGCCGCGGCCTTCCCCGCCCCCCCGGCACCCAGCAACAACACCCGGGCGCCACGAGGCTCGATGAGCAGGTCCTCCCGGAGCGCGCGGACGATGGCGTCGGCGTCGGTGTTGTGGCCCCTGAGGCGGACCCGGCCGGCGATGGAGCGCAACTGGCCCACAGGCGTCCAGACCCCCTCGGCGTTCTCGGCCTCGAACACGACCGTGTTGACCCCGCCCCACGCCTCGGCCGACGCGTCCAGTCCATCCATCAGACCCAGGGCGAGGACCTTGTGGGGAACCGTCAGGTTGACCCCGCAGAAGCCCATCACCCGCGCACCCTCCAGGGCGGTCGCCAGGTTCTCAGGGGCCACCTCGCAGGCGACATACCGCCAGTCCAGGCCCAGGGCGGCGAAGGCCGCATTGTGCATCGCCGGCGACGCCGAGTGCCGGATGGGCGACCCCCAGACGGCCGCCAGTCGCGTGGACGCGGTGACGGGCTTTGGCACGGGCTCGGACATCGTCGGGTCAGGATGCCGCGAAGGCGGCTCGCCGGCCAAGCCTCTTCGGCTTGTCTTCGGCCCGGCGGCGACGGGTGGACCAGGCCAGACCAGCGAAGACCCCGCCGACGGGACCGGCGGCATTGCCCGCCCTCTCCCGTCGCCGTCCACGGTGGAAGCGCCGGAAACCCGGGAAAAGGATGCAGCAAGATTTTGATGGCGTTTCCGCAACCGGTTGCTAAGGTTTTCGGCCCTCGATCAAAAACTCGTCGGGGGAGCAGGCTTCCGGCGGTGCGAGTCGTCCGCGACCGATTCGTTCCCGCGCTCCGCGGAGGCTTTCGCCACGCACATTGGGAGACAAACGCCATGGCCAAGAAACAGGCACCCGCCTCGAGCAAGAAGGTCGTCCACCACAAGGTGGGCGCGGCCAGCGCAGCCGCCATTCTCGGACGGCCCCTGGCCAAGTCCGGCGGCAAGACGTCCCCGGAATCCCAAAGCTGGATGCCGATCTCCCGGGTCAAGCCCGAGTGGCAGAAGTTCTACCAGAACCTTCTCGACCTGCACGAGCGCCTGCGGGGCCAGATGAGCGGCCTGGCCAAGGAATCCCAGTCCGAGATGGAGAGCTATAGCCTCCACATGGGCGACTCCGGCACCGACAATTTCGACCGTGATTTCGCGCTCAGCCTCCTGTCCTCCGACCAGGATGCCGTGTACGAGATCGAGGAAGCCCTCAAACGCATCGAGAAAGGCACCTACGGGGTGTGTGAACTGACCGGGAAGGTCATTCCCAAGGCCCGTCTGGAGGCGATCCCGTGGACCCGCTTCACGGTGGAGTCGCAGGCCCAGCTCGAGAAGGAAGGGGTGCTCCGCCAGCGGAACCGCCTCGGTTCGCTGGGTTCCGTCGAGGCGGGCGCCTCGGTGGACGTCGAGGACGACGACACCGACGTCGATGAGAAACCCGCCAAGGAAAAAGAAACCTGATCCCGACCATCCAGATTTATGCCGCGCGAGATTGTAACCATTGAGTGTACGGAAGCGAAGAAGGAGGGCAAACCTGTCTCCCGCTACCAGACGACCCGCAACAAGAAGCTGCAGACCGACAAGGTGGAGAAGAAGAAGTTCAATCCCTTCCTACGCCGCCACACCCTGCACCGCGAAATCAAGTAACCATGCCCCGCAAGACCAAGCTCGAGGAAAAGAAAAAGCGCCGATCGACGACCGCCCGGACCCCCCGTCCGAAGCCCAAGGTCGAGTTCACGATCGACGCCATCGACTACAAGAACGTCGCCCTGCTCAAGCAGTATGTGACCGACAACGGACGGGTGCTGCCCCGGAAGTACACCGGACTTCCGGCCCCCTTCCAGCGCAAGCTCAGCCTGGCCATCAAGCGCGCCCGGCAGATGTTGCTGATGAAGTAAGGGCCCGAGGATGGGCGGGAGGGCCTCAGCCCCCCCGCCCATCCGCCCATCGGGATGCCTTCCCTGTCTACCCGTCTTCTCGTCTCCCCGTCTCCCCGTCTCCCCGTCCATCGGGAACAGGACTTGGGAAGCCTGTCCCTCAGGATTCGGCGGATCCCCTGAGTTCCTTGGATGCTCTGGATCCCTTTGGATCCCTTCCCCGGCCCCACCCACCGGATCGCTCCCAAGCCGATGCTCGGCGAGCCCGGGCTCCGGGTTCTGGCATTCGCGATTGTCCGAGACCGTCCCGCCGAATCTCCGGCGGGTTTTTTGCTGTCGCCCCAAATTCCATCCATCCACGCCCGCGACTCAAGGATGCAAGCCGTTTGCAATCCTTGGGTCCGATTCTTATCCTGCCCCCTGTGAATCGCCCCGGTGTCCTCTTCCTGGCCTGGTCCTTTGTCGCGCTCTTCGCCCTCGGGTCCAGGGCTGAGGTCCGTGTGCTGGCCACGCTGCCGGCCCTCCATTCCTGGGCGGCGAACGTCGCCGGGGACGACGCGGTGGTGGAGTGCCTGCTGCCGTCGGACGTCGGCCCCCATGACTTCCAGTTCAAGCCCTCGGACCTGCGCAAGCTGGCGGCGGCCAACGTGGTGCTCATGAACGGCCTTGGCGTGGACCACTGGCTGAACCGCGCCATCTCCCGGGCCGCCGCCCAGCCCTCGCGGCGGGTCGTCACCGTGACGCAGGGCCTCGGGCGCGAACTGATCCGGGACCTGACCCGCCTGTCGGTCGACGGGAAACCGGGCAAGGACCGGCATGACCACGACCACGGGGATCACGACCACGACCACGGCGACGAGGCCAATCCCCACGTCTGGCTCGACCCCGTGCTCGCCGGGCACTGCGTCTCGAACATCGTCGAGGCACTCTGCCTGGCCGACCCGGCACACGCCGACGGTTACCGCCTGCGCGGGGGGCGGTACCGTGAGGAACTGGCCGCGCTCGATGTCGAGATCCGAACCTCCCTGAGCCGCCTCAAGGACCGCAAGGTGGTGACCTTCCATGACGCCTTCCCCTACTTCTGCCGCCGGTACGACCTCGAACTCGTCGGTGTGATCGAGGAGGTTCCCCACGTCGATCCTTCCCCCAAATACCTCGCGCGACTCTCCCGGTTGATCCGGGAGCGGAAGGTCCGGGTGCTGTTCTCCGAGCCCCAGTTCCATCCCCGCCTCCTGCGTCGGCTGGCCGACGACCTCGGGATCGCGGTCGCAGAACTTGACGTCCTCGAGACCGGCAAGGCCTCCCGGACCTTCTACATCGACGGGTTGCACCGGAACCTCCGATCGCTCGAGACGGCCCTGCGCTGAGGATCCATGGACATCGCCTTCCGATCCCGAAGACCGCCCGCGATCGAGGTCCAGGACCTTCAGGTCCGCCTCGGCGGGAACCCCATCCTCAGGGGGGTTCGGCTGCGTGTCGAAGCCGGGCGGATGGTGGCCCTGATCGGCCCGAACGGCTCGGGCAAGACCACCTTGCTTCGATGCCTCCTGGGTTTGCACCGGCCGGACTCCGGCTCCGTGCGCCTGCTCGACGAGGGCCCACCATCACCGCACCTGTTGCAACGGGTGGGCTACGTGCCGCAACGGCTGCAGCTGGACCCGAGCTTCATGCTCACCGTCCGGGAATTCCTCGCCATCCGACGGCCGGGTTCCTCGGGATGGTTCTGGCGGCCTTCGCGGTACGTGGACGAGCAGCTGCATGCCGCCGTCGCCGAGATGGATGTCACCCGGCTCCTCGACCGACCCGTCGCCGGGCTCAGCGGGGGCCAGCTGCAGCGGGTGCTGATCTGCTCGAGCCTCCTCAACGATCCCGACCTGCTGCTGCTCGACGAGCCGACGGCGGGCGTCGACACCCCCGGCGAGGAGGACTTCTACGGGC
>JBIKMQ010000168.1:0-5559 GCA_044359215.1 Candidatus Chromulinivoraceae bacterium | reverse complement strand
GGACTTCGGCGGCGTGCGCGTGCGCATCGACGACGACGGGGTGTCGACGCCGGATGTGAAGAACAACCTGTTCTGGGGCTTCAAGGCCGGCTCGAACGAGGACTACGGCAAGGAGTATGCGCCGGCGGCCTTGAATCCGGTGGCGGACCCGCTGCTGGGCGGGATCAGCCGGGTGCCGGACGGGCAGCTGGACCCGACGTTGCGCGCCGGGAGCCCTGCCTACGGGGTGCCGCAGACGGACACGCCTGGATTCGTGTCGGTGGACTTCACCGGGGCCTTCGGG
The DNA here is from genome assembly GCA_044359215.1 of Candidatus Chromulinivoraceae bacterium. Taxonomy (GTDB): domain Bacteria; phylum Verrucomicrobiota; class Verrucomicrobiia; order Limisphaerales; family UBA9464; genus SXXZ01. Next base: position 5,276 of record JBIKMQ010000168.1, on the reverse strand, counting down.
ACGGAGAACTGGGCGCAGGACTGGACGGCCCTGGGTGCCAACGGCTTCTTCAAGGCCACCAGCATCCGTCCCACGGGTCCGCTCGCGGCACCTGAGCCGATGGCTCCCGTGCTGGCCGTCTCGGTGACTGCCGGCCCGGCTCTGCGGATCACCTTCGCCACCGAGGCTGGCCGCGCCTACTCGATCCAGTCCCGGACCGCCTTGGAATCCGCCTCCTGGTCACCGGTCGGCTCGCCCGTGACGGGCACCGGCGGTGAGGTGTCCGTGGAGGTGCCCACCACGACGGAGGCTTTGTTCCTTCGGGTCACGGTTCAATGACCGTTTGCCGGGGTTGTTCCTCGGCGTCGAATCAGCGGGGGCGGATCTCCTTTTGGGATCCGCCCCCTGTTTGTCATTAGCCCGGACGGACGGCTGCCGGACGGCTGGCGATGCCCGCGAAGACCAACGCGGCGATGCCCGCGACCGCGACCCAAATCCCCGCATCCAGGAACAAGGGCAGCACGGCATCCCCGGTGAGCGAGGCCCTGCGTGCCAGCATCACCCCGCATACCCCCAGATAGCCTGCACTGTCCGCGAGGTACATGAGGAAGCCGAGGTTGGCGCGGTCACGGGTCAGGGCGATCAGGCGTTCAAAGACCGTGGCATGGACAGCCACATAAGGCAGGTAGAGGCCGGTCCCCACGAGCACCATGAAGGCAAACGGATCCAATCCGCCACGAGGCCATGCCAGGCATGCCGCGGCGACGGCGGCGAGGCCGAGGCAGGACAGCGCCAACCCGGCCCGGAATGCCCTCCGGTTGTCTCCCACCCGGGCCAGGACGACCATCGGCACCAGCACGGTCAGCGCCACCCACAGTTCGGATCGGGTGAACACGCCGGCTTCGCCGGTTGCTCCGAGAGCCGTCCACAGCTCGCGGGCGAAATCCGCCCGAAGACTGCGGAGCACCGTCACCAGCAGGTAGGCCAGGCAGATGGCGCCCACCACCCATCCATTTCTGCGCAGGAACCCGATCCGGGCGTTGTGGTCGAGAGGTTCCCTCGCCGCGCGGGCCTCGACGTCGTCATCGGACGGCGGCGCCACCTGCCCCAGCATCCGTGCGAAGAACACCAGGGGAATCGCAAACACTGCACCTGCCGCCGCCGGCATCCAGCGCTCGGGGACGCCGGCCGCAAGGAGTTGAAGCCCGACAGTCTTGGAGATCCCGTCGGCGACGATGAAACTGCAGCACAACGCCGCGATGAAGGCTTCCGACAGTCTTCTGCCCTCGAGAAAGCCCAGCACCAGCCCGAAGACCATCCCGAGTGGTAGGCCGTTCAGAAAAAGGCAAGGCGCTCCAAAGGACGGGGGGAGGATCGCAAAAAAAATCCACGCAGCCTCGGCCACCGCGATCAGACCCAGCAAGGTTCCGATCCGGCGCCGCGCGGGCATCTCGGCGATCACCCGGATGCCGATGAGCTTCGAGGCCGTGTATCCGAGAAGCTGCGCCGCGACCAGGGTTGCCTTCATCCCCGGGGTGAACGGATCCTCGGCATACAGTCCCGCGGTGAACGGCTTCCGGAACCCATACATGCAGGCATAGGTGCCGAAGGCTGCCACCGTTCCGTGGACTGCCACCACGGCAGGATGCGGTCGCCGGTCGCGACGCCCTGCGCCACCGTCGCCAATCATCCTGTCGGGGGATATCCTTGGAGGGCTCATGCGGGGGTGATCCCAGAATCCTCCGGGCTCCGGGGTGACGTTCGGGTGACACCTTCAGGGTTCCCGCGCCGTCACGGCCACCCGGCACCACCGGCCGGACTCGGCCAGGGCAAAGGCCTCCTCCAGCCGGGACAACGGCATCGGCGGAGATACCAACGATTCCCAGGGATGCGTGTCCCGATGACGGTCAAGGAAGTTGATGGCGCTCATCAGATGGCGTGGAGCATAGTTGTGGAATCCGCGCAGGGTGAGGCACTTGCGGATCAGCGACTCACCCGTGAGCGACAGGGCGGAATCCGGGTGCACCATGCCGGCGAGCGCATAATGCCCTCCGGGCCTGAGCCAACGGAGCCCCTCCGGGATGGCGTGGGCGCTGCCACAGACCTCGACCACGACATCAACCTCGTCCCGTGGGATCGGTGACGAGTCGGCCGCCAGCACTGGTGTGCCGCCAAACCGTGGAACCGCCGTCAGACGCTGCGGTTGGTGGTCCACCACGAACACCGTTGGCCACCCCGCCATCCGGAGCAGGGCGCACCCGTAGAGGCCGAGCAGTCCTGCCCCTTGGACCACGGCCATGTCTCCGGGCGGCGGCAGCGACTCCGCGACCGCCACCATCGTCGCCAGCGCACAGTTGGCAGGCGCGGCCACCGCATCGGGAAGGGCCGCCGGAACCTCGACCAGATGGGTCCCCTTCCGGAGGGTCAGGTGGGAGGCGTAGCAGCCGTGAAGTCCCCCGGAGGCCGTGAGCGGAGCATGGCCGTACTTCAGCAGGTTGATGCACTTCTGGGGGATCCCCCAGGCGGCGCATGGCCGGCACGCTCCGCACGAGTCGGTCAGCGTCCAGGACACCCGGCGCCCAAGCCAGGACGATTCCTTGCCCTCCCCGATCGCCACGACCCGTCCCACCCCTTCGTGTCCAAGAATGGTCGGCACCGGCCCGTGACGACGTCCCCTCAGGGTATGCAGGTCGGAGCCGCAAAGGGTGGAAAGGTCCAGGGCCACGACCGCCTCGCCGGGGCCGGGCTCGGGAATCGGCCTCTCGACCCGTTCAAACGGCTGTCCGACACCCCGGAAGACGGAGATCCAAGCGGTTGCCACGCGGACGATTGAAAGGCCGCGCAGAATCGAGGTCACGCCCGATCCGCGGTCGGACCGTGGCGATCAGGTGGCGGTGGAGGCGCATTTGCGGGCCGTGCGTGACATGTCGGTGAACCGGCATAAAGGAGGTTGCCCCGGACATGCCATGAGGGGCTAAAAGGATGGGTCTGCCGGGATTGTTTCCCGGCGACGACGGAATCGATGACCATGAATTCAACCCATAAGAATCCATCGGGCGCTCGACGGCATGTGCTGTCGGTGCTCGCCGCGTCCCTGATCGCCTCGGCGATGCAGGGTTCACTGCAGGCGCAAGCGGTCTCCAACCGCCTGTTCGCCGAGAATTTTGACGGTCTGGCGCTGGGGCCGAACCGTGAGGAAGGCCTTGCCGGGCTGGAGGTGTGGACGGGCACGCCGCCGAGCGGCTGGGTGCTGGACAACTCGCAGATGCCTGGTTTTGGCACGCCCAACGACGGCATGGTGGAGTGGGCCGGATGGACCTTTGCGAACAAGGACTGGTGGGTGCGCGCGGCGGGCAACCAGCGGCGCGCGGAGTTCGCCTTCGGCGACAACACGGTGATGATCGCCGACCCGGACGAGTGGGATGACGCGGGTCACGAGAAGGGTCTCTTCAACTCGTACATCGCGCTGCCTGCGATCAACGTGAAGGGTGCGGCGGCCAACTCGCTGGTGCTGGCGTTCGATTCGACCTGGCGGCCCGAGGCCTTCGACGACGGCGGTGCCAACTGGCCGGTCGACGAGAATGGTCGTCCGGTCAACCATCAGAACGGCGTGGTGGATGCCTCCTTCGACGGCGGTGCGAACAAGCGCGTGGTGGACTTCGATTCGGACTCCGAGAGCCCGAACTTCAAGAAGGACATCGACTTCATCAACGAGTCGGTGGTGGTGCCGCTGAACAACCCGGCGGGCGCGACGGCATTGAACCTGCGCTTCGGCATGCTGACGGCGGCCAACGACTGGTGGTGGGCGGTGGACAACATCGCCGTGGGCGTGCCCCCGCTGCTCTCCAGCGTGACGGGCAACGGCGTGGCGGTGACCAACCGGATCGTGGAGGCGCTGGGCAAGACCGTGAACACGGCGGCCGGCGTGACGGTGACGGTGAACGGCAAGGTGGCGACGCCGGTGGAGGTGACCCGTGCGCTGGTCAACGACAACTACCCGGACAGCGAGCGGGTGTTCGTGAGCCACACGGGCGCCCAGGTGTTCGCGCCTCGGTCAAGGGTGTCGGTGACGGTGCGCTTCACGGACAACACGGGCCGTGTGGTGGAGGAGAACGGTTCGTTCATCGCTCCGGGCTACCTGAGCGTGAGCACGACGCCGAAGGAGATCACCGCGGTGTTGACCGACGCGGCATGGATGACGGTCAAGGAATCTGCGGGCGTGAAGCTGGAGCTCAACGGCACGGCGATCACGGCCACGTCGGTGCGTCGGGTGGACGGCACGGTGGTGGTGAGCTACGTGAGCCCGTCACTGATCCCGTCGGGATCGCGGCACACGCTGAAGGCGACGTACACCACGGCCACCGGTCAGGAGTTGGTCGAGACGGTGGGCTTCACGGCGTCGACCTACGCGACGCTTTCGGCCGACCTGGCGACGGCGCCGGGCACGGGTGCGGAGGCCGGCATGAGCTGGCGCACGCATCAGCTCGGTGCGGCCCGTCCGGGCGGCACGACGCTGGCGGCTGCGGAGTCGCAGCTGGCCGGCTCGCTGGGCGCCTCCGAGCACGACACGACGGGTGAAGTGGGCGGGGTGTTCAAGATCGACTTCGTGAACTTCGACCAGGCCTCCGGCGAGGCGGGCAACTTCAAGGCCAGCGGTTTGGCGGAGTTGTCGGTGAACGACGAGGCGATCCCCGGCATCCCTGGCCTGAACGGTGGCGTGGACAACATCGCCGGCGAGGCGCTGGCGTTCCTGGAGATCCCTGCGGCAGGGCTGTACACGATGGTGGTGAACAGCGACGACGGGTTCCAGGTGTCGGTGGGCACGACGAACAACCCGAAGGCGCAGGTGCTGGGTGAGTTCAACGGTGGCCGTGGCAGCTCGGACACGCGGTTCTACTTCGAGGCGCCGAAGGCGGGTGTGTACCTGTTCCGGCTGCTGTGGATGGAGGGCACTGGTGGCGCGAACGTCGAGTGGTTCACGGTGAACGCCGACGGCACCCGGGCGCTGGTCAACGGCACCCAGGGCGGAGCCCTGCGCTCCTTCCGCCGCCGCACCGTCGGCGAGCCAGGCGGTGGCTCGACCACGCCGCTGGTCTTCACCGGCATCGTCCGCAACGCCAACGGATCGCTCACGCTCACCTGGACCGGCGGCGGCACGCTGCAGACCAGCGCGTCGATCAACGGTCCGTGGACCGATGTCACCGGGGCCACGAGCCCCCTGACGCTGACGCCCGACCAAGCGACCCAGTTCGCCCGTCTGCGACGCTGATGCCGAGTTGGCTCGGCTGACATGGGGG
>JBIKMQ010000201.1:0-5113 GCA_044359215.1 Candidatus Chromulinivoraceae bacterium | reverse complement strand
GCCACGGAAAAGGCGCCTCCGGCTCAGGACCGCCGCGGTTCGGCCTCGGCGAGCGTGCGGATGTGCTCCAGCACCCGGGCGTGGATGCGGTGGAGGATGGCATCGGACCAGAGACGCCAGTAGACGTCGGGCGACAGGCCATGCTGGTACCAGGTGGTGCCGACCAGGCGGGTCCCGCCGGTCGCCGTGGGGAACAGTTCAAACTGACCACGACGGGACACGAGGAAACCATCGAGGTGCGGGGGGTGGATGTGGCGGTAGGGGGTCCACTCCTCCATCGGCGCGGGGTAGGCGGTCACCGAGAACGCCAACCGCCTCGGCTCGTCCCAAACCTCGATCGGCTCCACGAACGGTCCGGTGGAGAATTCGCAGTAACGCACCGCGCCGACACCCCGACCCTCGAGGCGGGCCCGGATCGGGTAGGCGATGCCCGTGCGGAAGATCCAATCGGTCGGCGGCGGCAGGTCCGAGAACGAGACGACATGGCGCCAGACCACCTCCGGCGGCGCGGCGATGGTCACCTCGGTGCTCACCGGCCGGACCTCCGGCGGCGGCCGGACGGCCAGTTCGACCGCCGTTGCCAGGGGCAGCAGCAGGAAACCCGCGCTGAACAGACGCCCGCCCGCGAGTCGGTGCGCCCGGCGCTGGGCGAGGATCACCTGCGCAAGCGAACTCCCGACGACCGCCTCGATCACGGCGATGGGGGAGGCCATCAGCAGGCAGATCAATCCCTCGATGGCCATGACCATCAGCAGCCCACCGAGCAGCGCCAGGGAAGCCACGACCACCAGGAACGACTCGGCGGGATGCCGGACTCCATGATGGTTGTGGATGAGGGTGGTGAGGAACCCCAGCAGGGTCGGCAACGCGACGAACAGGGACCAACCATAGGCCTCCAGGCGATTGGCGATCAGGAACACCGAAACAGCCCCGAACAAGGCCGAAACGATCGCCCCCATCGCCGCAGCCCCCCAGCGACTCGACGGGATCCACGCGAACCATCGGGAGGTTCCCGGGATCGGCTCCGGGATCACCGGGGGAACCCCGGGACGCGCCTCGGGTGCGACCATCAGGACCAGGGCCATCAGGAACTTGAGGAACGGGACGAAGAACAACAGCGCCCAGGCCGCCGAGCGCCCCATCGACCGGAGACGCCCGACCGTCAGGGCCAAACCCACCCAGAGAAACGGCAGCGAGGCGGCCAACAGCGGCCAAGCCCAGTCCAGATCGTCCCGGGTCGGCAGGGTCACGCCCAGCAGGATGCTCCAGAGGCTCACGGGAACCGGACCTCCAAACCATCCGATCACGAGGCGGTCCAGCCCATGCTTCAGGATCAGGCAGGTGATGAGCCCCAGTGTGAACCCCGGACGGCCGATGGGAGCGCGGAAGCCCAGGATGTCCCACCCCGACCGAACCCGTTCGCCGACCTTCACGGGGCCTCGAGGAAGGTGGTCGCGGCGAGGTGGCGCCGGCGGTCGACGCGCATCGGGGGCAGTTCGCACACGTCGCCGAGGCAATACCGGTTGCGCGCGATCCACCGGTACCCGAGGCGGGTGACGGCATCGAGGCCCGGCAACACCATGAGCACCCCCAGGGGCCAGAGCCAGGCCACCCGGCGGCACATCCAGGCGATGGCGTCCGGGCCACCCAGCACCCGGCCATCCGGGGTCAGCAGCTTCATCTCGTCGGGCAGTTCACCGGGAGCCAACCCAAGCCGCTCCCGGACCCATGGGGCCTGCAACGCGGCAAACTCGATCCGGCGGGCCTCGAAGACCCGGCGCCAGCGGCCGACCGTGGACCGGCACACCGGGCACTGGTGGTCGTACAACACCCAGGCACCGGCGGGCGTCGGGTTCATCGCGATGGTTTCGGTCATGACTGAAAGGGTCTTGGAGGGGCCGAACCCCTCATTCCGAGGTGAGTCCCAGGAGCTTGCGGGCCTTGTCGCCCATGCTGAAGAACCGCTTCAGCACCGAGGTCGGCCATCCCCGGAACGTGGCGTACCATCCGGCGGTGGTGGCCAGGAAATTGTGCATCTCACGCAGGCGGTCTTCGCTGTAGTTGCCGGTGGCCGCGTCCTTCTCGGCCTCGGCGATGCACTCGCGCAGCACGGCCATCGTGGGGTCGAATTCCCGCCGTTTGCGCTCATCGAGCACGATGCGGAACATCTCCCAGACATCCTTGAGGCTCTCGAAGTGGTCCCGGCGGTCGCCGGGGAGATGCACCAGCCTCACGATGCCCCAGCCCTGGAGCTCCTTGAGGCTGGTGCTGACGTTGGAGCGGGCCACCTCCAGCACCTCCTGGATCTGCTCGGCGTTCAAGGGCCCAGGGGCCAGGTACAGCAGGGCATGAACTTGGGCGACGGTGCGGTTGATGCCCCACTTGGTGCCCATCTCGCCCCAGTGCAGGATGAAGCGCCGCTCGGCGTTTGAGAGCTGGTGGAGCGCCTTCATTTCTGTTGATACAGAAATATCAGATGTTCCCAAAGTCAAGCCGGCGTGGTTGCCCCGGGTGGTTGCCTCCGTGCCGAGGGACGGACTGCCGCCCCGGGACGGCCGACGACGACACCATTTTCTTCATTGCAGCGCCGCCCGTCCTGCCTGTTCTTTGGACGCCGGCACCGCGCCGACCCGAGACACTCCGACGTGAAACCCACCGACCTGCGGGGCATCCTCCGCTACATTCCGCGCTTCCGGGAAAAGGTCTTCGTCCTGGCCATCGACGGATCCATCGTCACCGACGACAACTTCCCGAACCTGCTGCTCGACATCGCGGTCCTGCGTTCGCTGAACATCCGCATCGTGCTGGTCCACGGGGCGGCCAAGCAGATCGCTGCGCTGGCCGTGGAGCGCGGGGTGGTCGCCTCGAACCTCGACGGCACAGGCATCACCGACGCCGAGACCCTCCAGCTTTCGCTCAACGCCGCCAACCGGCTCACCCACGAGATCCTCGAGGGCCTGTCGGCCAACGACCTGCGGGCCGTGTCCACCAATGCCGTGATCGCCCACCCGCTGGGCATCGTCGGGGGCGTGGACCACCAGTTCACCGGCAAGGTCGAGCGCATCGACGTCGAGATGCTCCAGGCGCTGCTCACGCAGGGCATCGTCCCGGTGGTCCCCCCGCTGGGCTTCGACGGCGACGGGAAGACCTACCGGGTCAATTCCGACACCATCGCCTTCGCGCTGGCCGACCAGCTCAAGGCCACCAAGCTCATCTTCCTGACCACCGTCGACGGCCTGACGCGGGGCGGCACGCTGATCCGGCAGATCCTCGTCGGCGAACTCAAGCAACTGCTCAACCCTGTGCCCGCGGACTGGCCGGTCAACCTGATCTCCAAGGCCCGGCAGGCGGTGGCGGCCTGCGAGGCCGGGGTGCCCCGCGTGCACATCATCAACGGCGAGGTCGACGAGGGCCTGCTGGCGGAGGTCTTCAGCAACGAGGGCATCGGCACGCTGGTGTACGCCAACGAGTACACGCAGATCCGGCGGGCGCTGAAGAAGGACATCCGGGCCCTGCTCAACCTCACCAAGAACTCGGTGGCCTCGGCGGAGCTGGTCAAGCGGACGCGGACCGCGATCGAGAAGCAGGTGGGCGACTACTACCTCTACGAAATCGACAGGAACCCGGTCGCCTGTGTGGCGCTCCACACCTACCCGGACCAGAACAAGGGCGAGCTGGCCTTCCTCTATGTGGCACCGAGCCACGAGAACCTGGGCATCGGCTCGAAGCTCATCCAGTTCGTGGAGGCGAGGGCCCGGGAACAGGGACTGGCCGAGCTCATCACCCTCAGCACACAGGCCTTCACCTACTTCATCTCGAAGGGCGGCTTCCTCGAGGGCACCCCGGACGACCTTCCCCCGGTACGGCGCGAGCGCTACGAGGCCAGCGGCCGGAAGTCCAAGGTGCTCATCAAGCGGCTGCGACCCGCCGCATGAGGGCCGGGTTCCCCAGGTGCTCTCACCCCTTGATCGCCCTCGGGGGATTCTTGGCCGCCCTCGGCCTGTGCCTGGGCGCGCTCGGCGCGGCCAACCCGGAGCCCTACCCCACCCCCGCCTCCAAGAAGGGCCTGCAGGTGCAGATGGTCGACGACGCCATCGCGCTGGGCATCCGGCATGCGGCCCTCAATTTCAACCTCGCCCAGCTGGTGGACCCCCGGGGCGACACCAACAACCCGGGCCTCGAGCTCGGCGGGCGGACGCACCGTTTCCAGCGCGGCTACCTGGAGGCCATGGACGGGCAAATCAGGGCCTTGTCGGAACGCGGGATCCTGGTGTCGTTGATCCTGCTCAACTACGAGAGCGGCGACCCGGAGGTGCGCCGGATCCTCCTCCATCCTTCCTACAGCACCAACTGCCCGAACCATCTCTCGGCCTTCAACACGGTGACCCCGGAGGGACGCGCCTGGTACGAGGCCTCGATCACGTTCCTGGCCGAGCGCTGGAGCCGCGCCGACGGGCGCCACGGGCGGGTCTGGAACTGGATCGTCGGCAACGAGGTCAACTCCCACTGGTTCTGGAGCAACCTCGGGCTGTCGACCGTCGAGGCGTTTGCGGCCGACTACGAGCGCACCGTGCGCCTGACGCATCGGGCCGTCCGGCGGCATTCCGGTCATGGCCGGGTGTTCCTGTCGCTGGAGCACCACTGGAACATCGCCTATCCCGGCGGCAAGGAGGGTCAGGTCTTCGCGGGCCGGCCCTTCCTGGAGGAGTTTGCCCGACGGGCCCGGGCGGGAGTCGACGGCGACTACGACTGGCACCTGGCCTTCCACCCCTACCCGGAGGACCTCTTCAATCCCCGCTCCTGGCGCGATGCCAGCGCCCGGCCCGACTGGCGGACCACCCCGCGCATCACCTTCCGGAACCTGCGGGCGCTGGGGGGATTCCTCGACCAACCGGCCCTGCAGCACCGGGGACGCACCCGCCGGGTGATCTTGAGCGAGCAGGGCTTCCACACGCCGGACGGCCCCGACGGCGAGACCGTGCAGGCCGCGGCCTATTGCTACGCTTGGCACCAGGTGGCCGCCGAGCCCGGGATCGACGCCTTCATCCTGCACCGCCACGTGGACCATGCCCACGAGGGTGGCCTGCGCCTGGGCCTTTGGACGCACGCGCCC
>JBIKMQ010000392.1:0-3466 GCA_044359215.1 Candidatus Chromulinivoraceae bacterium | reverse complement strand
GATCCCCGAGTGGAACGACCTGGTCTACCGCGGGCTCTGGAGGGAGGCCCTGGACCGTCTCCACAAGACCAACAACTTCCCCGAGTTCACCGGACGCGTGTGCCCGGCGCCCTGTGAGGGCTCCTGCGTGCTCGGCATCAACGCCCCTCCGGTCACGATCAAGAACATCGAGGTCTCCATCATCGACCACGCCTGGGAGAAGGGCTGGGTCAAGCCGCAGCCTCCCAAGAAGCGCACCGGCAAGAAGGTGGCCGTGGTCGGATCCGGCCCGGCGGGCCTCACGGCCGCCGCCCAGCTCAACAAGGCCGGCCACTACGTCACGGTCTTCGAGCGTGCCGACCGGCCGGGCGGGTTGCTCATGTACGGCATCCCGAACATGAAGCTCGACAAGCAGAAGGTCGTGATGCGGCGCATCAAGCAGATGGAGCGCGAGGGCATCGCCTTCCGCTGCAACACCGAGGTGGGCCGCGACATCAGCTCGTCACAGTTGATGGAGGACTTCGACGCCGTGGTGCTCTGCACCGGCGCCACCAAGCCCCGGGACCTGCCCATCGAGGGCCGACAGGCGGCGGGCATCCACTTCGCGATGGAGTTCCTGCACGGCAACACCAAGTCGCTGCTCGACAAGGCCCAGCCACCGATCTCCGCCGCGGGCAAGGACGTCGTCATCATCGGCGGCGGCGACACCGGCACGGATTGCGTGGGCACCTCCATGCGCCACGGCTGCAAGAGCCTCGTCCAGGTGGAGATCCTGCCGAAGCCCCCGACCGAGCGCGCCAAGGACAACCCGTGGCCCGAATGGCCCAAGACCTACAAGATGGACTACGGCCAGGAGGAGGCGGCCGCCACGTTCGGGGCCGACCCCCGCGTGTACCTCACGACGGCCAAGAAGTTCCTGACCGACAGCCAGGGCATGTCTCCGGGGTTCATCTGGTTCAGATCCGCTGGGAGCGCAACGACAAGGGCCAGTTCACGCCGGTGGATGTCCCCGGCACGGACCGGGTCGTCCCGGCCCAGCTGGTGCTCCTGGCCATGGGATTCCTCGGGCCCGAACAACCGCTGCTCGAGTCCCTCGGGCTCGATCGCGATCCGCGGTCCAACATCAAGGCCGAGCACGGCCGGTTCGCCACCAGCATCCCCAAGGTGTTCGCCGCCGGCGATTGCCGTCGCGGGCAGAGCCTTGTGGTCTGGGCCTTCAACGAGGGACGCGGGGCGGCCCGGGAATGCGACCGGTTCCTGATGGGAGCCACCTCCCTGCCCTGACCGGCGGGTGCCGGGCGATGGACGTCCGTCCATCGCCCGGCCGCACCCTCGGGAAAACCGGGGAAACGCCCTTGTCCGCCATCGTCCTGTCAATCCAGGGATTCATGCCCAAGGAAGACGCCATCCGGGTTCGCGCCCAGGTTCTGAGCCCCCTCGGGGTCGCCGCCTACAGGATGCGCTTGTCCAACGGCCACCAGTTGGTGGCCCACGTGACGCGCAAGCTCCAACCCGAAATCGGACCGATCGGGCCGGGCGATTTCGTGGACCTCGAACTGTCCCCCTTTGATTTGTCCCGCGGCCGCATCCTCGGTCGGCACGGGCACCGGCACGACGCGGGCACCGGGGTAGAACCCTTCGGCCAGCCGATCCCGCCCATCCGACCGGTCCCACCCGTCGGACCCATCGGGCCCATTGGCCGGATCGGGGACTGACCGGAGCCTCGGGTTGTCCTTGGTTGCCCGACCCGGTCGATTGGGAACAGGCTCCATGTCATGCCCTGCCCCGCTCCCGTCGTCGTTCTCCGTTTCCCGTTCCGGCTCCCGATCCCGATCCCGATCCCGATCCTGCTGCTGCTGTCCCTGCTCCTGATGCCTTCCCGGGGTTGGGCCCAGGAGGCGGCAGATGCCGAACCGGCCGCCACGGGGGCCGAGCGCCTCAAGGTGGACCTGCTGGGAGTCTTCGCCCATCCGGATGATGAAACCGGCGTGGCCGCCACCATCGCCCGGCTGGCCTTGGGGTCGCACCGCCGGGTGGCCCATGTCTACTGCACCCGGGGGGAGGGCGGTGGGAACATGGTCGGTACCCAGTCCGGCCCGGCCCTGGGACTCCTGCGGGAGATCGAGCTTCGCGACGCGCTCCGGCCTCTGGGGGTCCGGCAGGTGCACTTCCTGGACCGGGCCGACTTCGCCTACACCGAGAGCCTGTCGGTGACCCTGGAACGCTGGGGCCACGAGGAGACCCTCGGCCGGTTGGTCCGCGTGATCCGGGCGCTGCGGCCCGAGGTGGTGATCGCCATGAACCCCGCCCCGACACCCGGGCAGCATGGCAACCATCAGGCCGCCGGTTGGCTGGCGACCGAGGCGTTCGAGGCCGCCGCCGATCCCGCCCGCTTTCCCGATCACCTGCGGATCGAGGGCCTGTCCCCGTGGAGGCCGCGCAAGCTGTTCTACTCCGGAGGCGCGGGCAACCCGGGCCTGTCCCTGCCGGTCGCGCTGACTTCCCCCCTGCCCGACGGGCGTCTGCCGGTGGCGGTGGCCGGCGAGGCGCTGTCGAGCCACCGCTCCCAGGCCTTCGGCTCCATCGCGCGGTCCCCCTGGTTCCGCCGGACGACCAACCAGTGGTTCACCCCGGTGCTGAGCGTGCTGCCGGTGCGCCCGTCCGATGGCGATCTTTTCCACGGTTTGCCCGTCGAGGGAGCCTGTCCCCCGCGGTGGGAGGGATTCCCGGCGGCGGAGACCGCCGAGGACCCGGACTTCCACGTCGTGCCCCGGCCGGCCGTGGCCCGGTTCCGCCAGTTCGTGCGGACGCACCGCATCGCCCACGCCGCGCCGACCTTCCAGGCCGACCTGCCGGTGGTGGCCGGCCGCGCGACGAGCCTGTCCCTCGCCCGACGGGCCCGCCTGGCCCGGGAGGAGGTCCGTCTGGAGACACCGCCGGGATGGTCGGCCCAATGGATCAAAAGCCGGCAGGGCGACCGCCTCGTCGTCACGGCACCGGCCGGGGCCCGGGAGGATGCATCCCTGGTGGCCATCGCGGCCGGTCACCGGGCGACGGTCCGCCTCCACCCGGTCCCGTCGCTGAAGGTGCCCCGGGTCGCCGCCCCGCCCTGGACTTCCCGGGATGACGACCCGACGTGGGCGGCCCTGCCGGCCACGGCCATCGGGCCGGAACTCTCCTGGCAGGGACAGGCCGACGACGCCTCGGATTGCAGTGCCGCATTCCGGGTCGCCCACGACGGCAGGCACCTCTGGGTGGAGGTCCGCGTGCGCGACAACCGGGTGGTGTCGAACATCGAGCCGGACGACATCAAGGGTCACTGGCGCAGCGATTCCATCGAGCTGTGCCTCGATCCGGCGGCCGGCGCCGAGCACACCCTCGGCTGCTGGAAGGCGGGGATCTTCCCCTTCGACCGCACCGGACGGGTCCGGGGCGCCCGGGATGCCGACGCCGACCCGGGTCCCCTCGAGCGCCATTCCCCCGGCAC
>JBIKMQ010000167.1:0-5604 GCA_044359215.1 Candidatus Chromulinivoraceae bacterium | reverse complement strand
GGCCCCGGAGCGGCCATCGTTCAGATACCTGGTGAGCAGGTTGGAACGGGAAAGCGGGTTCAGCGGATCCAACTCATTGCCGATGCGCGCCCGATCAGCCCGGGTGATGGGGATGTTGACCCCCACGTTTCGGGTGATCCGGACGTTGTAGGGGGCGGCCGAGGCCGGCGCACGGTAGTCCCAAGCGTAAATGTTGGTCGGAGCCGTCGTGAACGATTCGACAATCTCGAGGCTCTCGAGGTCGACCGATCCCGCCGTGTTGTTCGTATTCAGGTAGGCCAATGTGACACTGAGGGAGCGCGTGCCATCGACCGAGGCCGTGGCGAGAACGTTGGAGTTGCGGTTGATGATGAAGACCGCATTGATCCGGTTGTTGGTGGCCGTGAGCTGGTTGGTCTGGATATAGGCCAGAGCTGGAACCGGCGGGGCACCGGCGGTGGCGATGGAATCGGGAATCCAGAACCGGGGATTGGCAACTGGATCCCCCGGCGCCCGGTCGATGGCCGCCAGGTAGCGGATGTCGACATTCGCGAGGATGTTGGTGACGAGAACAGGATTGGTGGCCGTCGGATAAGCGGTCGTCACCTGCCGGCGCGTGGCGAAGGAGGCAAAATCCACCGGCGTGGTCCAGTAGCCCCAGTAGAGGTTCTCGATGCCGCCCGGGAAGTTGGCCACCGTGATATTGCCTTCCAGGCTGGCGATCCGACCATTTTCCGGGAACTGGCGGTTGAGCGTGGTGAGGGTGGAACGGGAGAGATCGACCTGCCGGCCCTTGGCGGACAAATCGCCCCAGAAGGACACCGACATGCGGCCACGATTGACAATGCTGTCGGCGTTGAGGGTCAGGTAGCCCCCATCGCCAAAGGTGTAAGACTGGCCCTCCGGGTATCCCACCGTCTGAATGGCGGAGCCTAGACCTTCAATGACAGCCCGGTCGCCGTTGACGATGCTCTGGCTGGGGGATCGCAACCCGTTGGCATCCACCCGCTGGAACTCCATGCCCAAGGACGCCGTGATGGTGCCCAGATTGCTGAAACTGACGGTGTTTCGGGTGGCAAAGATGTCGGCGGTCGATGCCGAGAACGTGCCGGCATTCACGAACGAGACCGCATCGATCGGGCGGTCCACCGAGTAGACACCCCCGTTGTAGAAGTCGGCCGCCGAGGCCGCCAAGTTGCCGGCCGCCGCGAGGAGAAGGGATCGGACCATGGAGGTGAGGCGCATGGGGAGAGGGAATGGTTTCATCGGGCAGTTCAATTGCCTCGCTGGTAGAGTGCCGCGGCTTCTAGGTCTGAGAGCTTGCTCCCGACCGGGTAGATGACCGGTGCGTTGGTGGAACCGTCAAACGATCCCCACAAGGTGCCGGGTTGGCCGTCCTGCTCATCGGTGTTGCCGATGTTCAGCGAATACACGCCGATCTTGTTGAAGGTGAAGTTGGAAACAGGTTCCACGATTCCGGGCCCCTCGGCAGCACCGTCGAGGGTGGCACCTGTGTTGACAAACGGGGGCGAGGTGTAGGTCGCAATCAGGGGAACATAGGTCGCGACCCCGACGTCTCGCGCGCTGATCAGGATGTCAGGCCGGCTGAGGATGCGGCTGACGATCTGGCGGATGACGATCCCGTTCGAGTTGACGGTTTCCGGATAGGTGACGGCGGCCTGGCGTGACGATTGGCGCAAGACAGGGTCGGTGTTGACCTTGACGAACCGGATCTTGTCGACACCGGCGCGCACACCCAGATTGACCAATTGAAGGGTGTTGGTCGGGGTGGTGACGGCCGTGCCAACGGCCGTCGTGCCGACCTGACCGGCGGTGGCGGCGACGGTCCACGGGGACTCCAAGGCCGCGGAGGCGCTTCCACCACCGCCACCTGCGGTGGAGACGTTGCCCCGAATCGAATTCGCCGGAGCCTGCTCGTAGTTCCGATTGAGCGGGTGGTAGAGGTAGCGGAGACCACCGGCGTCGTCGCGGGTGATTCCGGTGAAGTAGCGACCACTCGGATCGATCGCGCGACTGACCCGCTCATCGCTGGTGACAAAACTGTTGATGCTGACGGTCGACGCCAGACTGACGTTCGGATTTGCGGAATCCACCGGGATTTCGCGGGCATCCGAGAACACCCGGGCGCCGGCCGGGCTGAAGATGTCCCGCAGGACGTAGGAGTACATCGTGCCGTTGACATAACGGCTCGGGCGGCCGGACACCGGATCGTAGTTGAAGTTGGCGACCGAGTAACGAATCGGATCGACGGCCCGCGCCCGGATGGACCAGCACCAGCGTTCGGGGGAAGTCAGGCCCAAGGTGGCCATGATCTGCGCCATGAGCTGGGTCTTGACGTCATACAGGCCCAAGGCACTGGCGGTCGGGTTGATGCCGTCGGCCTTGAGCGGAAACTCTTCCAAGGTCTCGCTGAAACCGGAGACATTGGTGATGGCGTTGAACATGGCGAATGCCTGATCCACCGCCCGGGCACCTTCGGCGCCGAAGAATTCCAGGAAGGATCCGTCGATGCCGTAGGTGACAATCGGGGTGCTGAGCCGGTACTCATCACCACGCAACCGAGGACCGCCGTACTCCGGTGGGCTGTCCGGGATGTTGTATCCGAGATCGGGCGCCTGCCATCCGACCATGGGGCCCAGCAGCGAGAACGCGCCTGCCGGCAACGCGCCGAGCATCAGGGCGACGAGGGGTGCGAGGAAGGGGGTCGTGCGCATGGTCAGCGATCGGATTGGACGCGGAAGTAGGACTGCGAGGCCGCTCCGGCATCGATGGATGCCGATTGCGTGGCCGAGGTTGCGGTCTGGGTCGACTGGACCTCGGTCCAGTGGACAAGATCAGTCGAGGTCTCGAGACGGTACTTGGCACCGGCCGAGGTATCCCAAGTGATCTTGAGCTTTTGGCGAGCGTTGGATTTGACCTTACGCAGGTCACGGGCGTTGAGATCCACCCCGGTGGCCACCCCCACAAAATCGCTCCAAACCGCCCGGTATCCGGAAGGCGTCACGGCGACCGTCGGAGCAAACTGGTCATTGCGACGCGTCTGGTTGAGGAGGACCTCTTCCCCGGCGACCATGCCGGAATCGGTGATGGCACGGCCCGCGATTCCCAACCCGGATCCATCGGCGCCACGCGTGCACCACACCGCCAAGGCGCCCTCGGGTCCGGCCGTGAGGCGCAACCCATTCTGGTCGTACGAGCGGTAGTCGTTGAGGGTGACCGGCGAACTCAAGACCACCCCGGCCGCGGAAAGCGTCGCCGCACGAACATCCCAAGAGGAAGAACCCTCGAGATCGAACTCGGACCATCCCACCACCCAGCGTCCCGATGGCAGGCTGGCCACGGACGGGCGGTCGCAAGGCGATGACGACCCGTTGATCCAGATCGGCGACGCCGCCGTGCCGTCGGCTTGAAGAATCTGGGCGAAGATGTCGGAATTGGCCTCCCGGCGGGTTGCCCCACCGCCGAGATTGAGCACATCGGCGGTGGCTTGTTCAGCCACCCAGGCAACACCGAGGTCACCATTGGCCAAGGCGGTCAGCGCGGGAGAGCGGTCCACCAGTGCGGATGTACCGACGACCCGGCGGATGGCATCGGGTTTGCCGGCGAGGTTGAACGACTGGATGTGAACCTTGGAGGACACCCCATCAACGCCCACCGCCTGCCATGCCATCGCGAAACCGCGGCCTGGAAGACTCACGACGACCGGGGCCTTGTGGCTGGAATCGGCATCTACCGACGCGACCACCCACTCATCTCCGACAGGAGCGCCGGTGCGCGAAAGGCGACGGGCATGGATGGACTGTTTTCCAACCTTGCCGGACTGCCAGGCCACGATGGCGGAACCATCCGAAAGCGTGGCGATGCTCGGGTTTTGCTGATCGAAGAGCGCCTGCTGGTTGACCCGGAGGATTTGCGGACTGGCGGTTCCGCTTTCGAGGTTGAGCACCCTGGCCCCGATGCCGAGGCCATCTCCGTCGATGGCGTTGTCCTGCCAGACGACAAACGCGGTCGAACCGGCAGAGGCGAGCGCGGCGTTGACCTGGTCGCCGACCAGACCCGACAGCGAGACCGCGTTGGGCAGTAGGCGGATCTCGCCACCGACGACCTCGACGGAGGCCGGGGCGACCTCCTGGATGGTGAGCCTGGGGGCGATCGGTTCGACCGTCTGGCCGAGGCTCGAGCCGGACAGTCCGGCCAGGGCGACCGCCGCAAGCCCCGTCAGCGTGCCACGGGATCGGCGATTAGGCATAAGGTTCATGGGTGTGTTGCCTGGAAGCTCGCGGAGCCTCCGGACGGGTCAATCGTTCCAAGGATGATTCCCAAGTGGGTGGTCCATTGAGGCAACGGATCAATAGATCGGCTGCTGGTAACGCGGTTGGGTCGGGATGGAGTTCGGATCGAACGGCAGGTTCTCCGGGTCGTGGATGCGTTTGCCGCCGGCATCGATGATGGTGGCGGTGACGAAGATCATGAGGTTCTTCTTGACCGTGCGGGAGTTCTCGCTGCGGAAGAGACGACCGAGCACGGGCATGTCGCCAAGAACGGGGACCTTGTCGCGGGACTTGACGTTGTCCTCGGAGATCAGGCCGCCGAGGGCAACCGTCTGTCCGTCCCAGACGATGGCGCTGGTGGTGACCATGCGCACCCTGAGGCGGGGCAGCGGGAGGACCGAGGTGCGGCTGATGGGGGAGCTGCCCGAGGTCAGGCCGAGGATCTGGGGCACAAACGGACCCGGGTCATCGTAGCCGACGAACTCGGTGATCGTGGGAAGGATGGTCATCTGGATGGTCTCGTCATCCGACGAGACGTAGGGCACCACGTCGAGCACCGGACCGAACGGCTGCGAGACCGTGCCCGGGATGATCAGGTTGATCGCGGCTTGGTTGACGTTGTTGCCCACACCGCCGCCCAGACCACCACCGCCACCCAGGCCACCGCCGCCACCACCCTGGCCGCCACCGCCGCCGCCTTGGTTGTTGAGACCGGTGGCGATCGTCCGAACGTCGGAGACCTCCATGTGCGCCTGACGACCGCTGAGGGTCGTGACCTTCGGAGCGGAGAGCAGGTCCACGCCATCCCGCTGTTCCAAAGCCCTGATCACTACCTTGAACTGGGGATCGGTGAGGATGCCCGTGAGGCTGAACACCTCGGGGATCTTGCCGGCATCGGCCGTGGTGTTTCTCAGGCCCGAGGTGACGAGCTGGTCATTGGCCCCGGGCGCCGCCAGGCCGGCGGCGCTGGTGCCCGGGAAGACGCCACCGGGGAGGATCTGGGAGCCGTCAACCGGCGAGATGCTGCCAGGATTGGCCCGGGTCGGCTGACCGGTGTAACTCGGAGCGCTGCCGCCGGAGAGGCCGAGCCGTCCGCCACCGATGAGGGCGTTGCCCAAGAGCCAATCGAAGCCCAGCGCCTTGCTGTCGGTCTGGTTGATCTCAGCGAAGCGTGCCTCAATCTCGACCTGCGGCGGCGCCACGTTGAGGATCTGGATGGCCTTCTCGATGATGTCGAGGTCGGAGAGAGTCGCCCGGACGAAGAGGATGCCGGTACGGTCGTTGAAGAACAGGGCCTTCTGATCTTGCTCCCAAGGCGCGACTCCGGGGGGAT
>JBIKMQ010000166.1:0-5618 GCA_044359215.1 Candidatus Chromulinivoraceae bacterium | reverse complement strand
GGCCGCCGATCGAGCCCCGGTGGGAGGACCGCTTCGACGCGCCCGCCGGGCTGGCGGCCCGGTGGTCCGACACGGCCCCGGGCGACGACCGGCCCGCAGGGTCGCCGCCGGTCGTGCTCGGTGGCTCGACCGGTCCGGCGGCCCGGGTCCGGGACGGGGTCCTGCAACTCATCGAGGGCGGTGGCCCCGGGGACCGCTGGCTTTGCACCCGGGAGTCCTTCGGGTGGCGGCCGCCGGAGGTCGGGAGCTGGATCCAGGTCGGTTTCGACCTCGTGGCGCTCCAGGTGGGCGATGCCGGCGGCGAGGCCGCGCGGATCGGCTACGTGCTCGCCGCCCGCGATTTCTCCGACTCCGGCCCGGTGGCCGGGGGCAACCTGCTCATCGACGGCAATCCGGGCGGTCCCAGCGCGGTGCATCTCGACTATCCGGGACCGGATTCGAAGTCCCTGGGAGCCATCGGTGGGCAGGGCTACCGGGCCGGCCGCCGGTATGGCGTGCGCATCACCCGCCTCGAGCAGGACCGGTTCGCCCTCCAGCACCAGGTGGACGGGCTTCCCGATGGCAAGCCATTGACCCTGTCGGCGGCCGACCTGCCCGACGGCGGCTTCGCCTTCGAGTTCTGCTGCGGACGCAGTTTCCAGGTGGACCAGGTGCGCGTGGAGACCTCGCCGCGCCCGGGCACGCCGGAGGGCGAGGCCTGGAAGGTGCACGAGCAGGCGCTGGCGGCGGAGGTACGTCGCCGGGACGAGCGGTTGGCCGTGCTCCAGGCCCAGCGGCTGCCCCGGCCGGGGCGGGTCGCCTGGGTCAGCGACGTGCGACCGACGCCGGGGCCCGTGCCCCTGCTGCTGCGCGGCAATCCCAAGACGCCGGGCGAGGCGGTCCCGCCGGCCTTCCCGGCCTTCCTCGGGCAGGGCCCGGAGATCCATCCGGTCGCCATGCCGACGCCCGGGGGACGCTCCAGCGGCCGTCGGCTGGCCTGGGCGCATTGGCTGACGGCCCCGGGCAGCCCGCAGGCGGCGCTCCTGGCGCGGGTGACCGTCAACCGGGTCTGGCAGCAGTGCTGGGGCGCGGGCCTCGTCGAGACCCCGGACAACCTCGGCCTGAGCGGCGCGGCGCCTTCGCATCCGGAACTGCTCGACTGGCTCGCCGCCGACTTCATCGACTCCGGCTGGAGCCTCCGCCACCTCCTCCGTCGGATCCTGGGATCGCACGCGTTCCACCAGTCGAGCGCGCCGCGGGCCGACGGCCTGGCGGTCGATCCATCCAACCGCGGCCTGTGGCGATATCCCGTGCACCGGCTCGATGCCGAGGCCCTGCGCGACCTGATGCTCGCCGCGGCCGGGGTGCTCGACCCGAAGTCGGGCGGCCCCTATGTGCCGACCCCACGCAACGGGGAGGGGGAGGTCCTCGTCGACGAATCCGTCCCGGGGGCCCGTGCCCGGTCGCTCTTCCTGCAACGCCGGCGCACCCAGGTGCCGACGCTCCTGTCGAACTTCGACGCGCCCTCCGTGGTGTTCAACTGCACCCGGCGGGCCCGCACCACCATGCCGTTGCAGGCCCTGAGCCTGCTCAACTCCGACTTCACCCTCCGGCGTTCCGGGGAGATGGCCAGACGCCTGGAGCGCGAGTCCGGCCCCGGGGAGGGCTCGAGGGTGCGCAGGGCTTTCCTGCTGGCCTGCGGCCGTGAACCCGACCCGGTCGAGGCCGCCGCCTCGCTCGACTTCCTGGCGCGCCAGCGCGGCCTCCACGCCACCGACGCCGATCCCGCGCACCGCGCCCTGGCCGATCTCTGCCAGTCGCTGCTGGCCCTCAACGACTGCCTCTACCTGCGATGACCCCGATGCACGACGCCCTCTCCCGTCGCGGATTTCTCGGACGCTCGGCCGGCAACCTCGGCCTGCTGGCCCTCGGGCACCTGTTGGCCTCGGGGCGTCCGGCCGCGGCCGGTTCTGCCGGCCGGATCGTCCCGGGCGGTGCCGTGCCGACGGCTCATCGTCGACCGAAGGCCCGTGCCGTCATCAGCCTCTTCCAGCATGGCGGTCCCAGCCAGATGGACCTCTTCGATCCGAAGCCCGCGCTGAACCGTTGGGATGGCAAGCCCTACCCGGGCGGCGACCTGGAGGTCCACTTCAACCAGCAGGCCGGCAACGTGCTGGGCGCGCCCTTCGCATTCCGGCCGCGCGGGCAGTGCGGCATGGAGCTCTCCGAACTCCTGCCGCACACCGGCTCCATCGCCGACGACATCACGCTGGTCCGCTCCATGACCACGGGCTCGGTCGACCACGAGTCGGCGCTGCGCATCCTGCACACCGGGCGCTTCCTCGCGGGCCTGCCGACCCTGGGCTCGTGGGTGCTCTACGGGCTGGGCTCGGAGAACGAGAACCTGCCGGCCTATGTGGTCCTCGCCGACCCCGGCGGCCTGCCGGTCGACGGCGAACGCAACTGGTCCTCGGGTTTCCTCCCGGCGGTGTACCAGGGAACGCCCTTCCGCAGCGGCAAGACCCCGGTCTTCCACCTGCAGACGCCGACCGGCATCCCGGCCGACGCCCGCCGCAACCAGCTCGACTTCCTGGCCCGCCTCGGCCGGCACCAGGCGGCGCTCCACGCCCCGGACAACTCCGAGTGGCAGGCGCGCATCGCCCAGTTCGAGACCGCCGCACGGATGCAGGGCGCCGTACCCGAGGTGATGGACCTGTCGGGCGAATCGGCCGCCACGCGCCGGCTCTACGGCCTCGACCACCCGGTGACGGCCGAATACGGGCGCCGGTGCCTCATCGCGCGGCGCCTCGTCGAGCGCGGGGTCCGCTTCGTGCAGTTGTTCCTGAGCGGGCAACCCTGGGACACCCATGACAAGAACGCCGAGCGCCTCAAGGGACTGTGTGCCATGACCGACCAGCCCAGCGCGGCGCTGGTCCAGGACCTCAAGGCGCGCGGACTGCTCGAAGATACCGTCGTGCTGTGGACCGGCGAGTTCGGGCGGTTGCCGATCTCACAGGGCAAGGACGGCCGAGACCACAACCGTCACGCCTTCTCGCTGTGGGTCGCCGGGGGCGGCTTCAAGGCGGGCCATGTCCACGGGGCCACCGACGAGTTCGGCTACAAGGCCGTGCAGGATGTCGTGAGCGTGCACGACTTCCACGCCACCCTCCTCGGGCAGTTGGGGCTCGATCACACCGCGCTGCATTTCCCCCACGAGGGACGCGAGGCCAGCCTGACCGATGCCGAGGTCACCGGAGCCCGGCCCGTGCCCGCGCTCCTGGCCTGACCGTCGGAGACCGGGCCCATGGGCCGAAGGTCCCGCGTTGCGGGATCGCCCCCGGGCCGTACCGTGGCCCGACATGGCGTACGAATCGTTCCGGGACTGGGTGGAGGCGCTGGATCGGGCAGGGGAGCTCATCCGCATCGCTCACCCGGTGGCCACCGAGTTGGAGATCACCGAGATCGCCGACCGCGAGATGAAGAAGCCCGATGGCGGCAAGGCGTTGCTCTTCGAGAAGCCGACCGTCCGTGGCGTGGTCTCCCCGTTCCCGGTCGCCATCAACACGCTGGGCTCCTGGAAGCGCATGGCCCTGAGCATGGAGGCGGTGTCGGTCGAGGCCGTGGCCGCCGACCTCGGTGGGCTCATGAAGGCCCGTCCGCCGGCCTCGCTCAAGGAGGCCCTGAGGCTCCTGTCGTTGGGTCTGGACCTGCGACATGCCAAGCCCAAGACGGTGAAGAGCGGTCCGTGCAAGGAGGTCATCCACCGTTTCGACGCGCCGGCCAGTCGCACGGAACCCTGGCCGGCGGCCCCCGACTGGCGGCAGGGAACCGACCCGCACCCACCCACGCTGGCCGATTTGCCCATCCTCAAGTGCTGGCCGCTGGATGGCGGCCGCTTCGTCACGCTGCCCTGCGTGGTGACCCAGGACCCGGACACCGGGGCCCGGAACCTGGGCATGTACCGCATCCAGGTCTACGACGAGCGGACCACGGGCGTTCACTGGCAGTTGCAGAAGGTCGCCGCCCGCCACGGACGCCGCTACTACGAGACCGGCCAGCGCATGCCCGTGGCGATCTTCCTCGGAGGCGACCCCATGTTCCCCTTCGCCGCCACGGCCCCATTGCCCGACGGCCTCGATGAGTTCCTGCTCGCCGGCTACCTGCGCAAGAAGGCCGTGGAATTGGTGAAGTGCGAGACCAACGACCTCGAGGTGCCGGCCAACGCCGACTTCGTCATCGAGGGCTACGTCGACCCGACCGAGCCGCTCCGGATGGAAGGCCCCTTCGGCGACCACACCGGTTACTACACGCTGCCCGAGCCCTATCCGGTGTTCCACGTCACGGCCATCACCCACCGCCGCGACGCGGTGTATCCGGCCACCATCGTGGGCATTCCGCCGATGGAGGACTTCTACATCGGGGCCGCGTCGGTGAAGCTCTTCCTGCCGATCTTCCAGATGAACTTCCCGGAGATCGTGGACATCGCCCTGCCGGCGGAGGGCACCTTCCACAACCTCGTCGTGGTGAGCATCCGCAAGACCTATCCCATGCAGGCCTACAAGATCATGCACGGCCTCTGGGGCATGGGGCAGATGATGTTCTCCAAGTACATCATCGTGGTCGATGCCGAGGTGAATGTGCATGACACCCGCGAGGTGCTCTTCCACCTCTTCGCCGACACCGATCCCCAGCGGGACACGATTCTGACGCGCGGGCCGGCCGACGTGCTGGACCACGCGACCTCGCAACTCGCCGTCGGGGGCAAGATGGGCTTCGACGCCACGCGCAAGCTGCCGGGCGAGGGGTTCGATCGCCCCTGGCCCCCCATCATCCGCATGGACCCGGCCGTGAAGGAGCGGGTATCCGGCCTGCCGAAGGTGGGTTGAGATCCTGCGGGCCGGCGGAGCCTCGTCAGGTCCTCGGGGTCTTGGTGTGTCGTTGTTTCGGGATGCCCGCGCATCGGGAGTTCGCGGCTCGGCTCATCGTCCGACGGAATGCCCTTCGCGGGTCGCCGTCGGTCGATCGAGGGGGACCTCGCAGAAGGTCAGGGCTGCGAGGCCGTTGGCTCCGCGCAGCACGCGTTTCGGGCTCCAGGAGGCGCTGTCGAGGTAGGTGACCGTCTTGGCCTCCGAGGGTTCCCGCAGTTGTAGCATCAACCGGCGTCCCTCGGTGGAACCGGAAACGACCGGGGCCCGTTTTCCGTCGAGCCGGAACTCCGTGGCCAGCGAGGCGTCCCAGACGATCGGTTGGTCGAACTCCAGCAGCAGTTCCGAGGCGTCGGTCTTCCCGAAGCCGGCCCGCACCAGGTTCGGGGCCGTGACGGAGCGCCGGGGTTTCACTCCATGCAGGTCGCGGTCGATGAGTGGGGCGATCAGGCGGGCCATCTCGGCGTAGCCTTGGGCCGGATAGTGGCATTCCCCTGGCGGTTGGATACCCAGGGAGGACATCACCGTGAGCCCGGCCACGGCGGTGGGGAGGTTCCGTTGGACCTCGCGCAGGCGGTTGTCGGAGCCGTCGATGCCCATCGCACAGGCCTTCGGCCAGATCTGGAAGGCGTAGTGATGGCGCAGGTTCGGATAGTCGGTGGCCCAGGCGGCGGCGAGGCTCTTGAAGAGCGGTCGGTAGGTTTCCCAGCCGTA
>JBIKMQ010000165.1:0-5622 GCA_044359215.1 Candidatus Chromulinivoraceae bacterium | reverse complement strand
CATCCCCGAATCCACCTGCGAGATGACGGCGATGGGCACGTTGCGCCTCCTGGAGATGATCCGGGACCTGCCGAGGCCGCCCCGGCTCTTCCATGCCGGGTCCAGCGAGATGTTCGGCCGGCCTGCCGTCGCCCCGCAGGACGAAGAGACCCCGTTCCAGCCGGTCAGTCCGTATGGCGCGGCCAAGGCCTTCGCGGCGCAGATGGTGCGGATCTACCGCGATGCGCACGGGCTCTATGCGGTCAACGGGATCCTCTACAACCACGAGTCGCCCCGGCGCGGCGAGAACTTCGTCACCCGCAAGATCTGCCGGGCCGCCGCCGCCATCCGCGAGGGACGCCAGCGCGACCTGGCCCTGGGCGACACCTCGTCCCGGCGCGACTGGGGGGACGCCCGCGACTACGTCCGGGGGATGTGGCTGAGCCTGCAGCAGGATGCCCCGCGCGACTACCTCTTCGCCAGCGGGGTGCTCCATTCGGTGCAGGATGTGGTCGAGGTCGCCTTCGCCTCGGTGGGCCTCGATTGGCGGCAGCATGTGCGGCAGGATCCCCGGTTCCTGCGTCCGGCCGAGCCGTCGAACCTCGTCGGCAACGCCTCCCGGGCGCGGGAACTCTTGGGATGGATGCCGGAGATCAGCTTCGAGCGCCTCATCACCGAGATGACCCGGGCCGAACTCACCGGCATCCGGGCGCCTGGCGCGTGACTTCGCCCGTCGGTCTCCGGTAGCCTGCGGGCATGAGATCCCCCTGCGGTTCGCCCGGACGACCCGTCGACGCCTTGTCCCGGGCCCTCGGCCTCCTGGTGTTCGTGCTGTCGGCGCTGGGTCTTCAGGCCCTGCCGCCGCAGGGCCTGTTCTCACACACCAACCTCGTGGCGTGGTGCATCGTGCCCTTCGACTCGCAGAAGCGCGGACCCGAGGCCCGGGCGGAGATGCTCGAGCAGTTGGGGTTCACCCGGCTGGCCTACGACTGGCGCGCCGAGCACCTGCCCACCTTCGACGCCGAGGTCGAGGTGATGCGTCGTCGCCGCATCGAGATCACGGCCTGGTGGTTCCCGGCCGCCCTCAATGCCGAGGCGAAGGCCATCCTCGCGTGCGTCGAGCGCCAGCGCATCCACCCGCAACTGTGGATCACCCTGGGCACGGAGCCCGAGCCCGACGCCGCGCGGCTGGAGCAGAAGGTGCTGGCTGCCGTGGGCACCCTCGGGCCCATCTGCGCCGAGGCGGCCCGGCTGGGCTGCAGCGTGGCCCTGTACAACCACCTCGGCTGGTTCGGGGAGCCGGCCAACCAGGTGCGCGTCCTCGAGGGGTTGCGGAAGGCCGGCCACGCGAATGTCGGCAGCGTCTACAACTTCCACCACGGCCACGGGCATCTCGACGACTTCGAGCGACAGTTCGCCATCCTCAAGCCGCACCTGCTGGCCCTGAACCTCAACGGGATGGTCCGGGACGGCGACAAGGTCGGGAAGAAGATCCTCCCCCTCGGACAGGGCGACCAGGAGGCCCGCCTGCTGAAGATCGTGGAGGCCAGCGGATGGCGCGGTCCCGTGGGCCTCATCGGCCACACCGAGGAGGATGCGGCCGTGAAGCTTCGCAAGGAACTCGACGGACTCGGGAAACTCACGGCGGAGGCCGGCGGTTCCGCCGGCGAACCCCCGGCCTCGGGGCGCGAGCCCGGGGTCCAGGCCGAGAAGGACTGGGTGGACAACCGCTGGCAGCGCACCGACATCGGGCCGTTCCTGGCCTCCACGGTGCGGTTGCCCGACGGCGGCACCGTGGTCCGCGGGCTGACCGTGCGGGTCGGGCCCGACGCCAGCGTGCTCTACGACCTGGCCCAGGGATCGGTCCGGGCGGTGTGGACCGGGGGCTTCCTCAAGTTCGACGCGACCCGCTTCGGTCTCATCGGGACGCCGGTGCCGGCGGGTCCGGTGCTCTGGACTTCCGACCCGGTCCGTCCGAAGGATGCCCCGGCCCCGAGGTTCCTCGGCCAGCACCACACCCCGGACGGCATCGTGTTGGACTGGGAGGTCAGGGGCGTGCGCGTGCGCGAGCGTCCGGAATGGGCGACGACGCCGGCCGGACCGGCCCTCGTGCGGCACCTGGAGATCGGTGCCCGCACCGCGCCGCTGCGTTGGTGGTCGGCAAGTCACCTGAACGGCGACCGGTTGTCCAACGACGTGTTCCAGAACCGATCGATCCAGATCGTCCAGGGCGTGCCTTCGGCCACGGTGGACACCCTTCGGTACACGCATCTGGTCCGGAACAAGGACGCCGGGAAAACGTCGGCAGCCGCCGTCGTGACCGGCGATGCGATCGAGTGCGAGGCGGGCCTTCGCCGGGAGCCGGCGGGTCCCGGCCTCGGATCGGCGGTGCTCAAGCTCCCGATCGGGGACCCGCTGGCCTTGGACGTCATCCTCTGGCGGGGATCGGTGGGTGAAGGCACCGCCTTCGAGCGATGGGTCAAGGCCCGACCGCCCGCCGTCGCCGGCATCGCGCCGATCCCGCCGGCCCCGGGGGTGGTGGAGTTGGTCACCCGGGGCCAGCGTGGCCTCGAGACCGGGCCCTTCGCCGTCGACACCCTCACGCTCCCCTACGACAACCCCTATCAGGCGCTGCTCTTCGCCTCGGGCGTGGACTTCACGGCCGACGGCGCCGGCCATGTCTGCACCATCCATGGCGATGTCTGGCGGGTCACCGGCATTGACGACGGACTCCAGGCGCTTCGGTGGAAACGGGTCGCCAGCGGGCTCTTCCAGCCGCTCGGCCTGAAGGTCCGCGACAACCAGGTGTACGTCTTGGGCAAGGACCGCATCACCCGTCTCGAGGACACCAACGGCGACGGGGTCGCCGACTTCTACGCCACCTTCTTCGACGGCATCGCCACCTCGCCCGGTGGGCACGATTATGTCACCTGCCTCGAGGTCGATTCCGCCGGGCGCTTCTACTACGCCGATCCGCAAGGCGTGCATCGGGTCGCGGCCGACGGCCGATCGGCCCGGACGATCGCCTCGGGCTTCCGCAACCCCAACGGCATGGGGGTCCGGCCCGACGGGGGGATCGTGACCGTGTCGCCGCAGCAGGGGACCTGGACGCCCACGAGCGAGATCATCGAGGCCCGGGACGGGGGCTGGTATGGCTACGGAGGTCCCAAGGCCGACCACAACCCTACCTTCGGCCGGGACTGGCCCCTGTGCTGGATCCCGCATGCCGTGGACAACTCCAGCGGATCCCAGGCGTGGATCCCGGCGGGCCAGTGGGGTGATCTCGGCGGCCAGATGGTCCACCTGCTGTGGGGGCGCTGCGGGATGATGCTGGCGCTGCGGGACGACCGGGGCACGGTCCCCCAGGGGGCGGTGGTGCCCCTGCCGGTGAAGTTCCTCAGCGGCCCCAACCGGGCGACCTTCCACGCCCGCGAGGGCGCCCTGTACGTCGCCGGCAGCACGGGCTGGCAGACCAGCGCGGTGAAGGACGGGGCCCTCCAGCGTGTGCGGCGCACCTCCCGGCCGCTGCGCGTCCCCGTGGCGTGGCGGCAGGACGGCACGTCGCTGGAGTTCACCTTCGCCGAGAAGCTCGACCCTGCGCTGGCCGCCGATCCCGGGAGCTTCGGCGTGCGTCGGTGGAACTACCGCTACTCCCAGGACTACGGGTCCAAGGACTGGTCGTTGGCCCATCCGGGCCAGGAGGGCCGGGACGAGGTCGGGGTGAGCTCGGCCGTCCTGCTGCCCGATGGCCGCACCGTCCGCATCACGCTGGCCGATGCGCGTCCGGCCATGCAGTACGAGTTGCGCTACGACGTCGGCGCGCGGGGGCAGCTTTGGTTCAGCCTGCACGGGCATTGAGCGCCCTCCACGGTGCCCCCCAGAAGCCCTGCTCAACGCGAGGCGGCCACCTTCGGCGCGCCGCCCGCCTCGATGAACACGTCCATCTGCTGGCCGGGATGCAGGCGAGGGCCCGTCTGCGGCGGCGTCACGGATCCATCCCCGGCTGGCGCGATGCGGTAGATCACCTGCAGCACGCGCGTGTCCACGCGCTCGATGCTGTCGCCGGTCAGCGAGCGCTTGGGGATCACAAAGGGTTCAATCCTCACGAACTCCAGCGCGTGCGACATGCCGGCATTGCCCCGGACATGCGCACGGGCGCGGCTTGCCGGACCGATGCGCCAGGCCTCGTGCTCGTCGACGTCCACCCGGAGGTGCAGCGGGCTCAGGTTGCCCAGGATCATCAGCGGGCCGCCCGGGCCCGACCCGGGTCCCGTGGCGGCGAATTCGCCGGGCCGGATCCGCGACTGCAGCACGGTGCCGTCGATGGGCGCGGCCACGGTGCACCGGGCGATCTCGGTGCGGACGGCCTGCACCTCGGCCTCGGCCGCCACCACCTCGGCCGCCGCCTCGGCGAGTCGGGCCTCGGCGGTCCGCAGCGCGAAGCCGTTGCGGACCAACTCCTCCTCGCTGATGACCGTGCCGGCGCGCAGCCTCCGGGACCGCTCCACACGGTCGGCCAGGTCGGCGACCGTGCTCCGTGCCGTCTCCAGGCGGGCGCGTGCCGCCCCGGCGAGCGCGGTCTTCACGGCCAGCGAGGCCTCGAGGTGCCGCGTTTCGAGGCGGAATAGCGGGGTCCCGGTGGTGACCGCCTGGCCGATGGCCGCCGTCACCTCGACCACCACGCCGGCGATCGGGGTGCCCACGCTGATGTGTTCGGAGCCGGCCTCGACGAGGCCGACCGCGGCGACGGTCTCGGGAAAGGTCGAGGCGGGCGGGGCCGAGGGCGGCTCGCTCGTCTCGCGCAGAGGCTGGGTCCGCACCACGGAGACGGTGGCGAAGATGGCCGCGCCGGCGGCAAGCAGGGTGAGCAGGTGGTGTTTCATGCGGGAGCGGTCGACGTGAAAAGGGACGTCGGAACCGGGGAGGACGGCCCGGCTTCGGTGCGGACGATGCGGCCATCGTCCATGTGGGCGATGACGTCGGCGAAGTGGTAGACGCGGCTGTCGTGGGTGACCACGAGGACCGCGCGGTCCGGGTGCACGGCGGCCGTGGCCAGCAGTTCCATCACGGCCTCGCCCGTGGCGTGGTCGAGGGCGGCCGTCGGTTCGTCGCAGATCACCAGCCTCGGCTCGTGCACCAGCGCGCGGGCCAGCGCCACCCGCTGCTGCTGGCCGCCGGACAATTGCCGGGGATAGGCCCCGGTGCGGCTGCCGAGGCCCAGGCGGTCCAGCAGGGCGCGGGCCCGGTCCACGGCTTCCCGGCGGCGCATCCCGGCCGCCAGCAGCGGCACGGCGGCGTTCTCGGCGGCGGTCAGCGCCTGCAGCAGGTTGTACTGCTGGAAGACGAATCCGAGGTGCTCCCGCCGGAACAGCACCCGTTGGTCGGGCGGCATCGTGCCGAGGTTCCTGCCGAAGAGGGACACCGCGCCGGAGGTCGGCTCGAGCAGGCCGGCGATCACCGAGATGAGGGTCGTCTTGCCGCAGCCGCTGGGGCCGACCAGGAAGCTCAGTTCGCCGCGGCGGACCGAATGGTCCACCCCGCACAGGACCTCGACGCGGGCCTCACCCTCGCCGAAATGCCGCCGGATGTCCGTGCACCGCACGGCCGTTGGGTCGTCGGAAACCATGGGATCAGCGGAAGACG
>JBIKMQ010000164.1:0-5643 GCA_044359215.1 Candidatus Chromulinivoraceae bacterium | reverse complement strand
CATGCTCCCACTCGTCGAACCACAGCTCGTCGGTCGACCCGTACATCGAGTGGAACTCGAACACCCCGCAATGCGTCACCAACGTCTTGAATCGATCCGTGCGACCCTGAAACCAGTTCATCATGTACCCACCATAACTGGCCCCGGCCGCGGCCATCCGCTTCCGGTCGACCCACGGTTGCCGCTCGCACCAGTCCAGCGCCGCCATCAGATCCTTGAACACCTTCCCGCCCCAGTCCCGCGAGATGTCGTCGGTGAACTTCTGCCCGAACCCCGTGGATCCTCGCGGATTCGGCATCGCCAGCACCCAGCCCTGCGCCGCCCAGACCTGCGGATTCCAGCGATACGACCAACTGTCCAAAAACGCCCCCTGCGGCCCCCCGTGCACCCAGAACACCAGCGGGTACCGCTTGGCCGGATCGAACCCCGGCGGCTTGAGGATCCACAACTGCACCGGCACCCCGCCAGCCCCCTTCACGGTCACCGACTCCGGAACCGGCAAGTCCCAACCGGCACGCGTCTCCGCATTCGGATCCCACACGGTGACCACCCGGCCCGAGGCCGCATCCACCGACTTCAGCACCGCCGGCGACTCCATCCGCGACTCCAGGAACACCACCGAGGCCCCGTCGGCACCGACCACCGCATCGCTCGCCGAACCGACCGACGTCAGCGCGCGCGGCGCCGAATCGCCCTCCGGGTCCACCCGCCACAGCAGCTTGCGACCCTTCGATTCCGCCTCGAGCACCAGCCAGCCGCCTTTCGACCAGGCAATCGACTCCACCGAATGGTCCCAATCGCGGGTCCGGCCGTGGACCCGACCCGTCTTCAGGTCCCGGAGCATCAACTGCCAGCGGTCGGCCTCGAAGCCCGCCCGCGCCTGGGCCCGGTAGGCCAGCCACCGGCCATCCGGCGAGAACTGCGGGCACCCGTCGGCCGCCGGCTGCGTGGTCAGCGGCTCCCGCCTCAAACCGTCCACCGACACCGACACCACGTTGTGGTCGGTGGACCACGACTCCTCGCGCACCGGGGCCGGCGACGGCGTGTGCGCCAGCGACCTCGAATCGGCCGCCCATGCGAACTCGTCGCCCGAGGCGAAGGTGCTCGACCAGGGCACCGCGTCCTGCGCGCCCGGCGTGAGATCCACCGGGTCCCCCGCCGGCGCTCCCTGCGCCACCGACACCACGAAGAGGTGGTTGCGACGGCCGTCGTTCATGGCGTCCCACTTGCGCACCGGCAGCGCGTCGTACACCCGGGCCTTCACCTGCCCCTTCTCCAGCCCCTGGATCCGCTCGCGGTTGAGGCGTTCGGATTCCGCCGCCGGCTTGCCCGAGAACTCCGGGAACACCGACGACAGGAAGGCGATCCTCGAGCCGTCGGGCGACCAGACCGGCGCGCTGGCCCCGGTGGACAGGCGCGTCACGGCACGGGCCTCGCCGCCATCGACCGGCTGGATCCACACCTGCGGCTCCCCGTCGCGATGGGATTCGAAGGCCAGCCACCGACCGTCCGGCGACCAGCGCGGATGCCGGTCGTGCTTGGGCGAGGCGGCGAACTTCCGCGGGACCCCGCCGCCGACCGGCACCAGCCAGACATCGCTGTCGGTGCGGTTCGTGGCCAGGTCGGGGGTGCTCACCACGCAGGCGATCCACCGCCCATCCGGCGAGGGCTGCGGATCGCTCAGGCGCCGGAGCGACACCAGGTCCTCGAAGGCCATGGGGCGCGCAGCCTCCGCAGGCGATGGCAGAAACCCCGCGGCCACGACGGCCACGACGGCGGAAAACGCACGGCAGATCATGCACGGGTCAGTGAACCGCAGCCGACCAGCCGAGGCAAACCGGGGCTTGCCTCCCGGCCACCGGCACAGGCCCGGTCGCCCTGACAAGCCATGGGCACCCTCGGACACCCCTTGTCTAGGTGCGTGCGCGACCTTCGAGCCACCCGGAGGATTTGGGTTTTACACCCGGCGGGAAGCCCTAGACTGATCCCCCGGCCCGATCCCGGTCCCGCGATGACCAACGACGCCAAGATCATCGAACTGCGCCAATGGCTGGCCGAGCGCCTGCCCCAGGCCCGGCTCGGCGCGGCGCCGGCACGCACGGCCCCGGACACCGTGCCCACGGGCCTCGAGCCGGTCGACGATGCCCTAGGAGGCGGGCTGCCCAAGGGAACCTTCACCGAGCTGGTCGCCCCCGGGGAAGGCTCCGGCAGCGCCCAGTTCGTCCATGCGCTGCTGCGACACACGGCCGCGGCCGGACGTTTCCTGACCCTGGTGGACGGTGCCGACAGCCTCGACGTGGATGCGCTGGAACCCGAGGCGCTGGCCCACCTGCTGTGGATCCGTTGCCGCAGCACCGCCGAGGCGCTCCAGACCACGGACCTGCTGCTGCGCGACCGCAACATCGCCCTCGTGGTGCTGGACCTGAAGCTGAACCCGGCCCACGAACTGCGGCGCATCCAGGGCACCCTGTGGTACCGCTTCGGCCGACTGATGGAACAGCAGGGCGGCACCGTGCTGGTCGTCACGCCGCAACCGCTGGTAAGCGGCGCCGCCGCGCGCATCGTCTCCCGCACCCGGCTCGACCACCGCGACCTCGATCGGCGCCCGGATGCCCTGGACCTGCGCTTCGACGCCGAGCGCCGGCGCTTCCTGGAGGCCGGCGTGCGGCACAGCGCCTGACCGGCTGCACCTTCCTGAACGCCCAAACCCCGAACGACGATGTACGCCGCCCTCCATCTGCCCGGGTTCCCGCTTCAGGCCGTGCTGCGGACCAACCCGGACCTCTGGGCACAACCCGTGGCCCTGGTGGACCCGAAGGCCCGCAGCACCCCGGTGGTCCTCGAGACGACCCCACCGGCCCGGGATGCGGGCGTGGAGCCCGGGCAGACCGCGACCCAGGCGATGGCCCGGTGCGCGGGCGTGCGCCTCCGCCACCGCGACCCCGCACGCGAAGCCGCCGCCACCGACGTCCTGTTGCAGTGCGCCTACGGGTTCTCGCCGCACCTCGAGGCCACCGCCCCGGGCCTGTGCACGATGGATCTCCGCGGCCTGGGCCGATTGCAGCCACCCGAACCCGACACCCTGCGGGCCTGGGCCGGCGAACTGCGCGCGATCCTCATCGCCCAGGGCCTGCGGCCCCGTATCGGCATCGGCGCGACGCCCAACCTCGCCCGTCTGGCGGCCTTGTTCGGCGAGGCGGTCCACGTGGTGACCGACGCCCCGAGCTTCGTCGCCTCGCTGCCCTTGTCGGCGCTGGAGCCCTCGAGCGACACGGCCCGGATCCTAAGTGGCTGGGGCCTGCGCACCGTGGGCGACCTGCTGGCGCTCGATCCAGCCGAGCTGGCCGACCGGCTGGGGCTCGAGGCCCTGGGCCTGCTGGCCGCGGCGTCCACGCGCAGCACCCGGCCGCTGAACACGGTCCGTCCGCCCGAGGTGTGGACCGAGTCCTGGGACTTCGAGGACCCGGTGGAAACCCTCGAGCCCCTGCTCTTCCTGCTGAACCGCTTCACCGGATCGCTCTGTGCCCGGCTTGCGCTGGCGGCCCGCGCAGCCGAGGCCCTGGAGCTGTCGCTGCGCCTCGAGTCCGGCGGCCGGCTCGAGCGGCGGCTGGCCGTGCCCGAACCCACCCGCGACCCGGCCGTGCTCCAGCGCCTGCTAGCCACCCACCTCGAGACCGTGCGCAGCGAGAGCGCCGTCGTCGGGCTGCGGCTCACGCTCGAGACCACCGTGCCGGCGCAGCGGCAGTTCGGACTCTTCGAGACGACGCTCAAGGATCCGCGCCAGTTCCAGGAGACCCTCGGTCGCATCGCCGCCCTTCTGGGCCCGGACCGCGTGGGCACCCCGGTCAAACTGCCGCGGCACGGCGTCGACGCCTTCCGCCTGGCCCCGCCGGAGTTCGAGGGAATCCCGCCCCTGGCGCAGCCACGCCCGGCGCTCCAGGCCCCCGGCCTGCGTCGGCTCCGGCCCGCGCCGGCGGCCACCGTCGAATCAGTCGAAGGACGCCCCGTGTCGATCCGCTGTGCGGTCGCCCAGGGCCGGCTGGTGGTCACGCTCGGGCCGTGGCGCGCCTCGGGCCGCTGGTGGGAATCCGGGGCCTGGCAACGCGAGGAATGGGACGCCACCACCCTGCGCGGTCAGGTGTTGCGGCTGGTCCGCCAGCCCGAGGGTTGGAGTGTCGACGGCCTGCTCGACTGACTCCCGGACACGGCCATGGCCTCCCCATCGTCCAGCCCCGGCTACGTCGAACTGCACGCCCGCAGCGCCTTCAGCTTCCTGCGCGGCGCCTCGCTGCCCGAGGAGCTGACCCGCACGGCCGCCAGCCTGGGCCTGCCGGCGCTGGCCGTGTGCGACCGCATGGGACTCTACGGCGCACCCCGCGTCTTCGACACCGCCCGAGAGCAGGGCGTAAGGCCGATCCTCGGCGCGGAACTGGCGATGGACGACGGGTCGGTGCTTCCGGTGCTGGTGCGCTCGCGCGAGGGCTACCGGAACCTCTGCCAACTGCTCTCGCAGGCGCATCTGCGCGCGGCCAAGAACGAGGCTGTCGTCGGCTGGGACGAACTGCCCGCCTTCACCGCGGGCCTGGTCGCGCTCACGGGCGACCTCGAGGGCCCGGTGCTCCGGGCCGTCCGCACGGGCCGCGACGCCGACGCGGTCCTGCACCGGGTCGTGCGCGCCTTCGGGGACGGGCAGGTGTACGCCGAGATCCAGCGCCAGCACCTCCGTGGCGAGTCCCGCTGGAACCGCGCGCTGCAGGACCTCGCCGCCGCGCACCGGATCCCGCTCTTGGCCACGGGCGGAGTCATCCAGGCCACGGCCGAGGGCCGGGAGGTGCTCGATGTCTTCGCCTGCCTGCGCCACCACACGCACCTCGATGCGGCAGGCACCCACCTGAGCGTCAATGGCGAGGCGCACCTCAAGCCCGCCACCACCATGGCCAGGCTCTTCGGCGACCTGCCGAAGGCGGTGGCCGAGACGGTGCGGCTGGCCGAGCGGCTGGAGTTCACCCTCGACGACCTGGGCTACGAGTTCCCGCGCTACCCCGTCGGCCCCGGCGAGACCATGGAAGGGGTGCTGCGCGACTGGGCCCTTCGCGGCGCGCGCGGCCGCTACGGCGGCGACATCCCGGAGCGGGTGCTGCGGCTGCTGGACAAGGAACTGGCCCTCATCGGGCGGCTCGGGTTCTCCGGCTATTTCCTGATCGTCGCCGACATCGTCCGCTTCTGCCGCGACGAGGGCATCCTCGCCCAGGGACGGGGCAGCGCGGCCAACAGCGCCGTCTGCTTCTGCCTGGGGATCACGGCGGTCGACCCCCTCAAGTTCAACGTGCTCTTCGAGCGCTTCCTGTCGGAGAGCCGCAAGGGTTGGCCCGACATCGACATCGACCTGCCCAGCGGCGAGCGGCGCGAGCGCGTCATCCAGGAGGTGTACCGCCGCTATGGCCGACACAGCGCCGCCATGACGGGCACGGTGATCACCTACCGCGGCCGCAGCGCCGCCCGGGAGATCGGCAAGGCCCTCAACCTGCCGGCCGACGTGCTGGACCGCTTCTCGAGCCTGCAGGCCGGGGGTGACTTCCCGCACACCCTCGAGCTCGAGGAGCAGATGCGCCAGGCCGGCCTGCCCGCCGAGCACCCCAGGGC
>JBIKMQ010000163.1:0-5658 GCA_044359215.1 Candidatus Chromulinivoraceae bacterium | reverse complement strand
CGGGCGGCCCGGGGAGCCCGAGGTTCCCGGGGCGCCCGACGTCGGCAGGCGCAGGGTCTGGACCAGCACCGTGCCGTCGGGGAAGCCCCAGGCCCGGCTCGCCGCGTGGGTGATGCGGCCGTCCCCGGGGAGGGCCAGGAAGCGCTCGGCCTCCGCGCCGTCGGCCCAGGCCGGGGCGTTGACCGAGTAGGCCACGACGCCGGCCTCGACACGGTGGTCGCGGGTCGAGGCGAAGACCCCGGTCTGGCTGAGCTTGCGGGGGAAGGGCGCGGCGTGCTTCTGGGACGGTGCGGGCACGATCTCGTGCAGCCCGCTCCCGAGGTCGCTCACCAGCAGGCGTCCGGACGGCGAGAGACCGAACGAGGTGATGAGCAGCGGGGTGGCCGCGATCTCCCGGTGCCAGGCCACCTGCGTGCCGTCATGCAGGCCGGCCCAGATCCGCCCCGTGGAGTGGTCGCCATAGACGTAGGCCCCGACGAGCCCGGGCAACCGGTCGCCCCGGTACACCACGCCCCCGGTGAGCGAGCGGGCCTCGCTGTGGTGGTGCTCGAAGGTCGGGGCGGTCACGGGCGTCGGCCCGCGGCGGCGGTTGCGGTAGAACAGGTGGCTGCCCTCGTACACGCTCCAGCCGTAGTTCTCGCCGCGGCGGATCAGGTGGGCCGACTCCCACAGGTCCTGACCATTGTTGCCCACCCAGACCTGGCCGGTCGGCGGGTCCACCGCCAGCCGCCACGGGTTGCGCAAGCCATAGGCCCACAGCTCGCCCCGCGCCCCGGGGATGCCCAGGAAGGGGTTGTCCCTCGGGATGCCGTACTTGCGGCCCGGGTCGGGGTGCTCGAGGTCGATGCGCAGCACTCCGCCGAGCAGGTCGTCGAGGGTCTGGCCGGAGTCCCAGGTGTCGGAGTCGTTGGAGCCGTCGCCCGTGGACACGTAGAGCATCCCGTCCGGGCCGAAGCCCATCCCGCCGCCGTCATGCCCGCCGGAGCGCCACTCGAGCAGGATCTCCTCCGAATCGGGCACCACCGCGCGCGGCGCCTGGCGCCCGAGACGGAACCGCGACAGCCGGTTGGTCCGCTCGGTCTGGCCGGTCCGTCCGTTCGAGAAGACCAGCATCTGGCCGTTGGTGGCATGGCCCGGGTGGAAGGCCACGCTGTAGACCAGCCGCCCGGGGATCTCCATCACCGGTTCCACGCCGGAGGGCCCGCCGTCCTTCGGGTCCTCGGCGACGCGGACGATGCGCGAGGGGCGATCGGCCTCGCCCCCTTGCAGCACGAGCAGCAGGTCGCGCGTGCCGGGCTCGGCGATCACGAACACCGGGTTCTTGAGGGTCAGTTCCGGACGGAAGGCCCGGGTGGTGTAGGGCGGGGGAGGCTCGGGCGTGCCGACCACCCGCGAGGTGGTCCACGGCGTGCGCTGCGGCAGCCCGTGGGGCCGGGAGTCCTCCTGCGCCGGGCGGGGTGTCGCCGTCTCGGCCCCGAGGGCCAGACACGTTCCGAGGGCCGGCAGGAGGGCCGGCAGGAGGCGCAGACGACGCATCCGGGCCGCGAGCGTTCGGAACCCCTCGGATGGCGACGGGATGCGGGTCTCGGTGGGCTTCATGACCTCAGGATCCGGTCGCACACGCCGAAGAACCGGTCGATGTCGGAGGTGCGGGTGTGCACATGGAAGGACAGGCGCAGCCGCTGGCCGCCCAGCACGCCGATGTCCTCCTGGCGCAGGGCGGTCCACAGCGGCTCCAGCGCGTCGTTCTTGAAGCGGATGGAGATCATGGCCCGGTGCAGCCGGGGATCCTCCGGAGTCACCACCTCGAGGTAGCTGCGTTGACGCGCCGCCGACAGCGCGTGGGCGGCGAGGGCGTGCTGGCGCTCGTACACGGCCTCCTCGCCCAGCGCCTTGAGGAAGCGCAGGCCCGCGATCATGCCGTCGATGGTGGAGCGGTTGTTGGTGCCCACCATCATGAAGCGGGCCGCCTGGAGGCCGGTCTTGTTGTCCCAGCCACCCGAGGCCACCGACGGCCACAGGCGGTCCAGCGCCTCGGGCCGACCGTAGAGCAGCCCGCAGCCGGCCGGGGCGAAGAGCCACTTGTGCGGGCTGCCGGCGAAGTAGTCGCAGCCCAGCTCGTGCAGGTTCACCGGCAATTGGCCGTCCATGTGGGCGCCATCGAGCACCGTGATCACCCCGCGCGCCCGGGCCGCCTCGCACAGTTCCCGCGACGGCAGCACCAGGCCTGTCGGGCTGGTGATGCCGCTGAAGCTCAGGACGCGCGTGCGCGGACCCAGGGCCGAGACCAGACGGTCGAGCAGCTCGGCGGACGACCGCGGGCTGACCGGCAGGTCGACCTCGCGCAGCGTGATGCCCGACCGGGCGGCCTTCACCCGCCAGCAGGAGATGCCGCTGCCGTGCTCCTGGTTCGTCGAGACCACCTCGTCGCCCGGCTTGAGGTCGAGCCCCGCGGCGATGAAGCCCATGGCCTCGGTGCAGTTGTGGGTGAAGGCGAGTTCACCGGGCGCGCAGCCGAGGAAGGCGGCCATCTCGGCCCGCTCCGGCTCCATCGATTCGTAGCCCCAGCGCTGGACCGTGTCGGTCGCGTATTCCGCGCCGCGCTGGAGCGACTCGACGACCGCCTGCATCACCGGCCGGGGCATGACGCCGAGGCTGCCCGGGTTGAGGAAGGCCCGCGTCTCGGGCAAGAGGAACTGGCCGCGCCGCACGCGGGTCCAGTAGGCCTCGGGATCGCTGCGGCGCAGGGTGGCCTCGGGCAGGGGCTCGAGGAGGCTGGCGCTGGCGGTGCTGCTGGTGGAGGTGGCACCGGCGTTCTTGGCCGAGGCGGCCTGGGCCTGGGCCTGGGCCTGGGCCCGCTGGGCCGACCAGCCCGCCCCGATCCCGGCACCCCCCAGCGCCCATCGGCGCAGGGCCTCGCGTCGGCTCAGGGACGCGTGGGCCGGTGGACGAACCGCCCCGGGGTGGTTCGGCTCGGAGGGCGGGCGTTCCATGGGCTACTTCCCCTCCTTGGAGGCCACGCAACTGATCTCGACCCGGAAGCCGAAGACGATGTCCACGCCGCCCACGGTCGCGCGCGCCGGGAAGGCGTTCTTGAAGTACGAGGCGTAGGCCTTGTTCATCTCGGCGTAGTCCTGGAGATCCTTCAGGTACACCGTGGCGTTGACCACGTCGTCGAAGGTGTAGCCCTGGTCCTTGAGGATGCGGCCGATGTTGTCCATCACCTGCCGGGTCTCGGCCTCGATCGAGGCGCGGACGTCGGCGCCATCGGCAGTGCGGGGCACCTGGCCGCTGACATACAGCGTGGTGCCGGCCTTGCGGGACGGGCTGTAGGGCGGCTTGCTCGGTGGCACCGGTTTCTGGGCGAAGGCGGCAAGCGCGAGCCCGCCGGCGGCCGCGACGGAGAGGGCGATCAGGGTGTGGGGTTTCATGACGGGGGAAGGTGTCCGTGTGCTTTCGCATCTCGGCCCCTGCGAGGCAAGGCCTTCCGGGTGCCTTCCGGGGTGCTACCGGTGCCGGAAGCCTCGCCCGCGTGACGGTCCGGGTCGCATCCTGGAACCCTATTCCGGGGCCGGCGTGATCAGGCGGTAGTGCCGGGCCGGTCCGGCGGCGGGGTCGGCCACGGTGACACGGCGGGGCTCCGGGCCCGGGGCGATCCTCAGGAGTTGGGTCCAGGGTCCGGCCGTCAGGTCGGTGCGCACCTGCACCGCGTAGCTCCGGTCGGCGGCGGCCTGGAAGGCCAGGCGCACCGAGCCGGGAGAGCCTGAGACGTCCAGGCCCAGCCATTCGAGGCGCAGAAGGCTGGTGGCGTCGAGCGGGTCGGTGCCTGCCAGGAATTCGGCCGCATTGGTGAACCCGTCGGCGTCGGGGTCGGCGGCCGCGTCGTCGCGCGACGGGTCGGTGCCGTTCCGCCGCTCCCAGGCGTCGGGCAGGCCGTCGCCGTCGGTGTCGCCCTCGGTCGCCGGCCCGCCGAAGGGGGAACCCGGGGTCGGTGCGGCCGCCACCCACGCGGCCGGGTCGTCGGGCCGCCGGTCCAGCCGGGCCCGCTGCAGCGACGCGCCGAGCCCGTCGGCCGCCGCCGGCCACGGGGGGGCGTCGTCGTAGGTCATGGCGAACACCCGGAACCCGGCGGCGTGGTCCAGCACGAGGGCCTCCCCGGCGTTGTCCAGCCGGCCCGTGTACACGCCGGCGATCGCCACCCCGGGGAAACGCTCGGCAAAGGCCCCGGCGTCG
Source organism: Candidatus Chromulinivoraceae bacterium (assembly GCA_044359215.1). Taxonomy (GTDB): domain Bacteria; phylum Verrucomicrobiota; class Verrucomicrobiia; order Limisphaerales; family UBA9464; genus SXXZ01. Next base: position 1,425 of record JBIKMQ010000163.1, on the reverse strand, counting down.
CGCACCAGCACCACGTGCGCCCCGGGTTCGACGGCCGCGTCGTCGTCGAACCCGAAGTCGATGCCCTCGCTGAACCGAAGCCCGCCCAGCCGCAGGCGCGCGGTGCCCGTGTTCTGCAGTTCCACGAACTCGAGGTCGTCGCCGTCGCGGCCAGCCGTGTCGGGCGGGTGGTAGGACAGCTCCGTGGGCTGCAGGGCCGCGAACTCGCCCGGCACCAGGAACTCCGCCTCCACCAGCGCGCTCCAGGTGGTGCCCTGCAGCACCCGGGCCTTGAGGCGCGTCCGGCCGTTGATGGGCACCGCTCCGGAGTAGGCCCGGGCCGCCGGCGAGATCCCGCCGCCGACACGCCGCGGGTCGGAGCCGTCGGTCGTGAGGTGGATCGTGCCCGTGGCGTTGGGGTGGGTGAGGGTCACCTCGGCGCCGGCCACGGCCACGCCGCCGGGCCGGCTGAACCGGGGCGGATCCACCGCGGGGTACAGGTTGGCCGAGCGGAACCGGCGCATGGCCACGACGTGGTTGCTTGGGAAGAACGTGGTCCGCATCCAGAGGTCATTGGTCAGCCACTCGCGCTCGCGCAGGAACGGCTGGGCCGGCCGCTGGTAGTCGCCCCACCGGGCGCTCTCGGCCACGATGGCGTGGTCGATCTCGGCGATGCGGGCGGCCCAGCGTGCGAGGTTGCGCGAGAGGCTCAGCGCCCCGCCGTCGAAGAGGTGGCGCTGGATGCGGTCGGCGAAGAGCATGCGGAATTCCGCGTTGGCGCGGGCCCGGGCGTACACGTAGGTCGGCGTGTCGGCCACGTCGGCCTCGGCGTAGACCGGGCCCCATGAGCTGCGCTGCTTGACCAGCGAGTTGATGGAGATCTCCTGGTCCCAGGCGAAGAAACCGAACCCCCGGCTCGACGGCCCGCGCCGGCGCGAGGCCCACCAGTTGTGGTTGGGCCAGTCGTCCGAGCCGATGAAGATGGAGAGGATCATGTAGTCGACGAGGTTCTCCACGTCGAGCAGCACCGGGAGGGCCGGATTGCGGGTGCCGTCGGGGTGGTTGCCCATCAGGCGCTGGTAGTTGGCGTTGCCCGACAGGCCCGCACCGGCTGCCGTCATGAGCTGTCGCCACGCCGTCGCGTCGCCGTTGCGCACCTCGGCGAAATCGGCCAGCACGTCGTACTCGTCGGCGTCGCCGCCGAGGTGCAGCGCGGCGAACTCGGCGTCCGGGCGCTCGCAGACGTTGTACAGGCCCCAGTAGAGCCCGTTCAGGTACAGGTGGGCGAAGGTGCCGTGGCTTGAGGGATGGCCCAGGGCGAGCTGGCTGTCGCGCACCCACTGGTCGCGGATGTAGCTGGCGTCCTTGCGGTACCAGCGCTTCACCCCGTCCACCAGCGTGTCCCACTCCACGCACGGCCAGGTGTCGGTGGAGCCGGCCCGCAGC
>JBIKMQ010000162.1:0-5659 GCA_044359215.1 Candidatus Chromulinivoraceae bacterium | reverse complement strand
CGCGTGCGGGTGCTGCACCCGGAGCGCACGCTCTACTCGACCAAGCGCTTCATGGGCCGTCGCGGCTCGATGCTCACCCCGGAGGATCTCCAGGTGACCTACCCGGTGCAGCGGACCGAGAACGGGCCGGTGGCCTTTGACATCGATGGCCGGGCCTGGAGCCCCGAGGAGGTCGCCGCCGAGGTGCTCAAAAAACTCAAGCGGGATGCCGAGGCGTCCCTCGGACACCCGGTGGAACGGGCCGTGATCACCGTCCCGGCCTACTTCAACGATGCCCAGCGCACCGCGACGATGCGGGCGGGCGAACTGGCGGGCTTCCGGGTCGAGCGCATCGTCAACGAGCCGACGGCGGCCGCGCTGGCCTACGGCCTGAACCAGCTCCAGGAGAGGTCGAAGATCGCGGTGTACGACCTCGGAGGCGGCACCTTCGACCTGTCCATCCTCGAGCTGAACCAGGGCGTGTTCCAGGTGCTGGCCACCCACGGCAACACCCGCCTGGGCGGCGACGACCTGGACCGCGCGCTGACCGGGTTCCTGGTCGAGGAGATCCTGAAGGCCGGCGGGCCCGACCTGCGCCAAGCCACCCCGGCCCAGCAACCGCTGGTGTCACGGGTCCGGGAGGCGGCCGAGGCGGCCAAGATCCGGCTCAGCTGCGATGCCGAGACGGAGGTGCAGCTCCCCTTCCTGACCCCGGGGTTCAGTTTCCTGCGGCGCATCACGCGGGCCGAACTCGAGGGCCTGACCCGCGGGATCATCGAGAAGACCCGCTCCCACTGCCTGCGGGCGCTCTCCGATGCCAAGCTGGAGGCGAAGGATCTGGACCAGGTGATCCTCGTCGGCGGGCAGACCCGCATGCCGCTGGTGCGGCAGTGCGTGGCGCAGTGGTTCGGGTGCGTGGAGTTCACGGAAGACCGGGGCGAGGTGCGCCTGGGCGACCAGTTCCACGAGGCGAAAGGCCCGCGGCTCAACACGTCGCAGAACCCCGACGAGGCGGTTGCCCTTGGCGCGGCCATCCAGGCGGAGATCCTGAGCGGCGGCCTCGGTCATCTGCTGTTGCTCGACGTGACGCCGCTGTCCCTGGGCATCGAGACCTTCGGTGGCCTGATGAACGTGATCATCCACCGCAACACCACCATCCCGGTGAAGGCGGGCGAGCTCTTCACCACGGCCGTGGACAACCAGCGCAGCATGAAGATCCACGTGCTGCAGGGGGAACGCGAGCGGGCGCGGGACAACTGGAGCCTCGGCGAGTTCGACCTCGAGTTCGAGGCCGCACCGAAGGGCGTTCCGCGCGTGGGCGTGCAGTTCGAAATCGATGCCAACGGCATCCTGCACGTGCTGGCGCGCGACGTGAAGACGGGCCACCAGAAGATCGTGCAGATGCGCTCGGCGGTGGATGTCGACGACGCCGACGTGCAGAAGATGGTCGAGGAGGCCGTGGAGAACGCCTTCGACGACCTGCGGGCCCGCCAGTGGATCGAGGCCAAGCTCCGGGCCGGCGAGACCCTGACCGCCACGCGCAAGACCATGGCCGAGTACGACAAGGACCTCGACGACGAGTACCGGCGGCAGCTCCACGAAGCCCTCGAGGCCGTCGAGGCCGTGCTGTCGCTCGAGAACCCGAAGACCAAGACCGGGGACCCCACGCAGCTCAAGGCGGCGAACGCGCGGCTTGACGAGGTGAGCCGGCCGCTGGCCGAGCACGCCATGGACCAGGTGATGGAGGCGATGCTGCGCCAGCGGGGCGTGCCGACGGTCGGCGGCTGAGCGCGGTCGGCCGGACCTGGAGGTTCGGCGGGATTGGGGATTCCCCTCGGCCGACGGCGGCGATACGTTTCCACGGATCCGTTCCCACCGGTCCTATGCTCGCCCTCCTCGCACCTTCCTGGCTGCCCCTGGTCGCCGCGCTCCTCGGCGGCATGATCGTCAAGTGGCTGCTGGACCTGTTCTTCCTCCGACGGGGCATGTTCGAGACGCAGGAGGCATTGCTCACGCGGGAACGACAGGTCACGGACCTGCGTCACGAATTGAACCGGTCGGTCGAGGCCCTGAAGAACCGGACCACCGAATTGGACGCCACGGTCCGGGCCAAGGGCGCCGCCGAGGCACTGGCCGCCCAGAAGTCGGCCGAACACCTCGAAGCCGGACGGAAGGCGGAGGCCGATTTCGAACGCCTGACACGGGCGCTGGAGGCCGAGCGTGAATCCGCCGCCGCCCTCCGCGGTGAGGTCCGCACCCTGCTGGGGCGCCTGGCCCGGGAGCGGGAGGACCGACGGGCCGCGGAATCCGAGACGCTGAACCTGCGGCTCCGGTCGGCGGTGAAAGCGGCGGAGGCTCTGGACCGGGAAGCCACCCTCGCGTCCATGCGTGGAGCCCTCGCGACAGCAACCGGGGAGGCCGATGGGTTGCGCCCACTCCTGGAGGCGACCCGAAACGACCTCGCCTCCCAGCGGACGGTCAACCTCGCGCTGCAGGACGCCGTGCGGTTGCGCGACACGACGATCGAGGAACTCCGCTCGAAGCTCTCCGGGGCGGAGTCCGAGATCCGGTCGGTGTCCAGCCTGCTGGCCAGCCAGGACGAGGAGCGGGCCCGCCTCGAGGAGACCCGCCGAGCCCTGGCCGAGGCCGAAGCCCGCGGGGCGGCCGCACAGGCCGAGGCCGACGCGGCCCGCCTCGAGCTCGAGGCCCTCCAGACCCGGCGCATCGACTTCGACGCCGCGCTCATGCTCAAGGAGGCCCAGGCCAATGCCTGGGAGCGTGAGTACCGGACCGCCCGGGGTCGGGCCGAGGCGGCCACCGCCAAGGCCACACAGGATGTCCGCGCCATCGAGGCACTTCGCGCCGAACTGGCCGCCTGCCGCACCGACCTGGAAGCGGCCCGGGCCCAGGCGGCGACGGCCACCGCGGGCATGGTCTCAGACACCCCCGCTTCCCGGCGCCTGCCGGACCTCGAGGCGGAGCTGGCGACACTGTCCGAGTCCCACGCCCGGCTGGAGTCCCAGCTGGCGGAGGCGCGGGTGAGCGCCTCCCGCGCCGAGGATCTCGCCGAGCAGCTGGGAGTGGCCGAGGCCGAGCTGGCGGCCCTCAGGCTTGAGCGGTCCGACGCCTCGCCGCCCCCACCCGGGGACCTGGAGACCCTGCTGCAGGATCTCGATGCACTCACCGGGGAACGCAATCGCCTGGCCGCCGAGGTCGCCGCGCTCAAGGCGTCCGGCAAGGGCCACGACACCGACTGACCGGCCATGCTCAACGCCCAGGGACGACCCCGCTACTGGCTCGGCGCCTACGACGCCTGGCACCTCCTGTTGCCCGCGGCGCTGATCGCGGTGCTGGCGGTGCTGGCCCTGGCCCCGCGTCCGGCCACCCCGCAGCGGATCGTCGCCGCACCGCCGCCCCCGCTCACACCGTCAGCCATCACCAACCTGGCCGCCGGGACCACCCTGAGGGCCCGAGCGTTCGGCACGATCCAGGGAACGGCCCATCCCCAGGCGCGGGTCTTCCTCTTCCTGCGCCAGATCCCCCACCCGGAGCGGGTCCTTGCGGAGACCCGCTCGGCAACCAACGGCCTGTTCCAGTTCACCTTGGCCGGGTTCCCGCCCGGCGACTACGGGTTCCGGGTGGAGGCCGTCGCGGCCGACGGCCGACGCGCAGCCTCCCCAGAGATCCCGGTCCGGCTGACGACGGAACCCACCCCGCCCCCCGCCCCGAGGAAAGCCGCGCCCCCGGCCTCCGCGCGCAAACCCGCCGCCGCCAAACCACCGGCCCGGAAACCCGAACCCGTCCGGAAGCCCTCGGCACGCGACTGAGTCGACGGCGCCCCGAGGTCGCCCAAGAACCCGGATTTTAGGCCTTTTGCGCCGTTTTCCGGCTCGACACAGGCCGGGTGGACACCACACTCCGCCCCCTAAGTTATGAAGAGCAGTCCCCACGTGGCGGTTGTCGGCGCGACGGGCGCCGTCGGCATCGAGATGATCCGCACCCTGGAGCGCCGCAAGTTTCCGGTCGGGAAACTCACCCTGCTGGCCTCGGCCCGCTCGGTCGGCAAGAAGCTCACCTTCCGGGGTGCCGAGATCACCGTCCAGGAACTGACCCATGACGCCTTCGCCGGCATCGACATTGCCCTCTTCAGCGCCGGCGGCTCCATCTCGCGCGACTTCGCCCCGTCGGCGGTCAAGGCCGGCTGCGTGGTGGTCGACAATTCCAGCTATTTCCGCCAGGATCCCAAGGTCCCGCTGGTGGTTCCCGAGATCAACGCGGCCGACGTGGCCACGCACCAGGGCATCATCGCCAACCCCAACTGCACCACGGCCATCACCCTGATGGCCCTGTACCCGCTGCACCAGGCCTTCGGCGTGAAGCGCATCTTCGCCTCGAGCTACCAGGCCGTGTCGGGCACCGGCGCGAAGGCCATCGAGGAACTCGAGAAGCAGGTCGGCCAGATCGTGCGCGGCGAAACGATCACCCGCGAGGTCTACCCGCACCAGATCGCCTTCAACGTGCTGCCCCAGGTCGATTCGTTCCTGGCCACCGGCTACACCAAGGAGGAGATGAAGCTCGAGAACGAGGGCCGCAAGATCATGCACCACCCGGGCTTCAAGGCCTCGGTCACCTGCGTGCGCGTGCCGGTGTACCGCTCGCACTCGGTGGCCGTGAGCGCCGAGTTCGAAAAGCCCGTCACCGTGGAGGCCGCCCGGGCCGTGCTGCAGCAGGCCCTGGGCCTCGACGTGGTGGACAACCCGTCGGCCTCGCAATACCCGATGCCCCTGCACACGTCCGAGAAGGACAACTGCGCCGTGGGTCGCCTCCGCATGGACTGCGCCCTCGACAACGGCTTGGCCTTCTGGATTTGCGGCGACCAGCTCCTCAAGGGTGCCGCGCTCAATGCGGTTCAGATCGCCGAAGAGCTGCTGAAGCTCCCGTGATCCGGCCCGGCGCCGGTCCCGGCCGGGGCGCGGCACGTTTTTTTCCGGGTCGTCACACGGTTGCGCTTGAAGTCTGGCCACACCGGACAAGTCTGATGGCTGTGATGGCACGCTGGATCCGGACCCTGACCCTGCTGCTGCTCCTGCTCCGGGGCACCCACCCTGGGTCCCTGTCCGGGGCGTCCCTCGAGGCGAAGACACCCAAGCCCGGCTCCCGGAAGGCCCGGCAAGCGGCCGACGACGCGGCGGCCGCGGCGGTCTTCACGGGGCCCATCCAGCGCTTCACGATCACCTTCGTCCCGGCGGAGCTCAACAAACTCCGCGACAACCCACGCTCCCCCGTCTCCTGCTCGGTCTCGGTGGGAACCCAGCGTTTCGAGAAGGTGCTGATCCATGTGAAGGGCTCCGCGGGAAGCACCCGGAGCGTGGACGACAACCCGGCCCTGACGCTGAACTTCGACAAGCTGGTGCCCGGCCAGCGCTTCAACGGGCTGGACAAGATCCATCTCAACAATTCCGTCCAGGACCCATCCCTGCTGAGCGAGCAACTGGGGAGGCGCCTCTACGAACAGGTGGGCATCCCCACCGCGCGCGCCACGCAGGCGCTGGTCACCTTCGATGGACGCGACCTTGGCCCCTACGTCCTCAAGGAGGGCTACAACCGCAGCTTCCTCCGGCGGCATTACCCCGACCCCACGGGCAACTTCTACGACGGCGGATTCATCCGCGACATCGAC
>JBIKMQ010000161.1:0-5681 GCA_044359215.1 Candidatus Chromulinivoraceae bacterium | reverse complement strand
ACGGGGTCTTTCGAGAGGTCGGGAAGGCTGCGGACGGTCATGGCATCGGCACCGCGGAACATCCAGCCCATGTGGGCATGCCAGAACCCAAGCATCAGGCCTTTCATGCCATCGCCGTGCTCATGTGGGGAATGCGGGTCACCGGCCACATCGCTGTGCTGATGGTGCCGGCGATGGGTGGCCACCCAGAAGAACAGGGGGCCCTGCACCGCCATGGATCCGGCGATGCCGAAAAGCGCCCGGATGAAGCCCGGGCAGGTGAAGCTGCGGTGGGTGAAGAGGCGGTGATAGCCGCCGGTCACCCCGAAGCCTGCAATGAGGTACATGACGACGAAGAGCACCACATCCACCGGTCGGAGGATGCGGTTCCAGGCCAAGACGGCAGCCGCCATGAAGCCGATCCAAGGGACCAGAACGGCCACGAGCGTGAAGATCTGGGTGCGACGGACGCCCGCACCCGAGGGCGTTGAATCATTCGGACGGGTCACTGAGCTTGAGGCTGCGGGGGCGGGACGGCGAAAACGAGACTTTTCCTCAAAAATCTCCCCCATCAGTTGGCCGACTGGTGGCAAAAACCAGCCGACCAAGCCTGGTGAGTTCCTTGCGGTGTCGCCCTTCGAACCAGGCTTTTGGGGGCATCACCGCCCCGCCACGACTCAAACCCCGGCCGCCGTCGGGTGCACCCAGGGACTGCGGTAGGGCCGGGCCAGCAGCGCATTGGCCTCGGTGTCGCCGATCACGGTGTGCGAGGCCGGATCCCAGCGCAGGGTCCGCCCCCCGAGCTTTTGGGAGAGGTTGGCCAGAATGCACGCGGCCGTGGAGATGTGCCCCTGCTCGATGTCCGCCACCGGCTTGGCCCCGCTGCGCCGGCAATCCAGCAGATTGCGCATGTGGGCCCGGATGGCCGGGGCGCAGTGCTTCTCCAGGTCCTTCTCGGTCTGGTCCTCCGGGTACTTGTCGAGTTCCATGCCCACGTCCTTGTGGATCGGGTTCCCGTTGCCCTGGGGGGTGAAATCATAGCCGAACACGCTGGCCTTGAGGGTGCCCTTGTTGCCGTAGAAGGTCGCGCTCCACGGGTACTTCGGGTCGCCGCCCTCGCCCCAGGTGCGGTGGGTCCAGCGGACCTGGAGGTTGCCGAAGTCGAAGGTGGCCGCCTGCGTGTCGGTGATGTTCGCCCGGCTGGCCTTGTCCACCAGGATCCCGCCGTTGGAACTGACCGAGACGGGCCAACCGAGGTCCATCATCCAGCGGACCGTGTCGAGCATGTGGATGCACATGTCGCCCACGATGCCGTTGCCGTACTCCATGAACGCCCGCCATCCCCGCGGGTGCACCATCTTGTTGTAGGGCCGCATCGGCGCCGGCCCGGTCCACATCTCGTAGTCGAGCCACTCCGGCGGTGCGGTGTCGGGTGCGGTGGCAAGCGTATCGCGCGCACGCATGTGCCAGTAGCAGCAGATCTCCACCGTGCCGATGGTGCCCAGCTTGCCCTCGCGGAGGATCTGGTCGCGGGCCTCGACCAGGTGCGGCGTGCTGCGGCGCTGGGTGCCCACCTGCACCGTCCGGCCGTACTTCCGCGCGGCCGCCAGCATGGCCTGGCTCTCCACGATGTCCACGCCCGTGGGCTTCTGAACGTAGATGTCGGCACCCGCCTTGCAGGCCTCGATCATGGGCAGCGCATGCCAGTGGTCGGGCGTACCGATGAGCACCACGTCCAGGTCCTTCTCGGCGAGCATCTTCCGGTAATCGGAATAGGTCCGGGGCTGCTTGCCCGACTTCTGCCGCTGGGCCACCAGCGTCGCGGCATCGGCGAGCATCCGCCGATCCACGTCGCAGAGGGACACCACATCCACCGGGGCCACCTGGATCAAGCGCAACAAGTCGCACTTGCCGTACCATCCCGTTCCGATCAGGCCCACCCGCAGGGGTTTTTCCTGGGCAAAAGTCGTCGGAACGAAGGTCGCGGCCGACAAGGCGGCACCGGCCTGGAGGAACGAACGGCGTGTCATGTCCCTGTGCTAGACCTTCGGGCCCGCCGACTCAAGCCCCCGCTGCACCCTTCACCCAAACGCCACCGCCCGCCCGCAACCCGGAACCTGTCCCATGCTCCCCAGATCGAGCCGGCCTCCGGGCATTTTGAACCTGTCACCATGTCGAGATGCCCCATTCCGCAGTCGCCCAGGCCTCACCCCACCCGCTTCCGATGGTTGATGGTGAACCTGTCACCCTATTTGACTTTGAATCTGTCACCCGATCGAGCCGAGGTGCGAACGGACGATGGATGACCCTCGGGCCGGTCGATGGCCAAGGGGTAGGCATCCGGCATCGGGTAGACATCCGACATATCATCCCATCAGGATCGATTGATTTGTTGGTTGATTCCCCGCCGGAACCTTTCATAATCGCGCCGCATGATCCGCCACATCCACGAGATCCATCGGGAGAACGCCGGACGGGGCCGACCCTCGTACTCGATCGAGTTCTTTCCGCCCAAGACCGAGGACGGCGAGCGGGCCCTGTTCGAGAAGACCCTTCCCGCCTTGCGGGCGGCCCGGCCGGACTATTGCTCCGTGACCTATGGCGCGGGCGGATCCACCCGCGAGAAGACCCTGGGCATCGTCGAGCGCCTCCAGCGCGACTTCGACCTCACGACGATGATGCACCTGACCTGCGTGAACGCCTCGAAGGCCGAGCTGGGCTCGGTGATCGGGGAGGCCAAGGCCCGCGGGGTAAAGAACATCCTCGCCCTGCGGGGCGATCCTCCCGGCGGCAGCGGCGAGTGGGTGCCGACCGAGGGCGGCTTCCGGTACTCCTCGGAACTGGTGGCCTATCTCCGGGACCTCGGCGGCGTGTCGATCGGCACGGCCGGATTTCCCGAGGGCCACATCGCCCAGACCGGCGGAAAGCTCCAGGATTGGGGGCACTTGGCCGACAAGATCCGTCAGGGAGCCCACTTCGTGGTGACCCAGTTGTTCTTCAACAACGACGACTACTTCACCATGCGCGACCACCTCTCCAAGACGCTTGGCGTGGACGTCCCGATCATCCCCGGTCTCCTGCCGGTGCTCGCGCGCAACCAGACCAAGAAGTTCACGGCGATGTGCGGGGCCAGCCTCCCGGCGTCCTTCGTTTCCCGTCTCGACGCGCTGGGGGATGACGATGCGGCCGTCACCGCCTTCGGGATCGACTACTGCACCCGCCAGATCCAGGACCTGATCCGCGGTGGGGCCCCGGGCGTGCACTTCTACACGCTGAACAAGGCCCACTCCACGGTGCAAATCCTCAAGAACCTCGGGCACGCCTGACGGCCCCGACCCACCGGCGCTCCCCCCGACCCACCGGATCCCCGGTGCGCTCACGCTGCCTCGCCCTGCTCCCAATCGTGTTCTCGCCGACCTTCTCGCCCCCTTGTCCCTGCCCATGTCCCCGTTCCCGACCATGACCCGAATGCTCCGCCTCTTGCCCCTGCTGCTCCTGACGGGACTGTCGTCCCTTCGCGCCGAATCGGAGTGGCGTCCGTGGCTCGACAAGATCACCGCCCGCCTCGGCGACAGCCTGACCCCGGCCCAACGGTCGGCCCTTGGGCAACCGCCCGTGCGGAGTGTCACGGGCAAGACACCGGCCTTGGAAACCGTGGGCAAGCAGGTGGAGGTGAGCGACGCCGCCCTCGACCTTTGGGGCCGCCTCGCCACCGCCATCGGTCGGGACAACCGGGTGCCCGGCTACCTCGCAGAATACCTGCGTCGCTGCACCGAGACTCCGGATGGGGTGCCCGCCCTGCCCGACCCGTCCGAGATCCCATCCAAGAAAGCCCGCAAGCCGGTGACGGACGACCGGAACCAGCAACTGACCGCCTTCAACCAACTGGCCGCCACGCTGGTGGCCACCGAGTTGGTCCGGGCCAGCCTTGGCGGCTCTACTGAACCGGGAGCCCGCACCGACGCGCTCGCGCTGGAGACCCTGCGCGAAGGCACCCGCCTGGCGGCCCGCAGCGGATACACCTCCGAGGCCCTCCAGAGCCTCGTCGCCGCCCTGCCCGCCGGCGCCCCGGCGCCCGCCTGGTCCCAGTCCTTCCTGCCCCCGAAGACCCTCGGGCCCGCCCTCGCCAAGGAGATCAAGAAGGTCGAGCGCAAAGCATTGGGACGATGACCGGGACGCCGGCCTTTCGAAGGCGACCGCGAAGAAACTTCGCCTTCCGCCTTGCCGCTGAGCCCGTCATCCCCTATCACTTTGCGCCTCGGGATCGCGGGGTGGAGCAGCCCGGTAGCTCGTCAGGCTCATAACCTGAAGGTCCTAGGTTCAAATCCTAGCCCCGCAACCAACTTTCAGGCCGTTTTCCTTCGGGAAAGCGGCCTTTTTGTTTGGGCCACCCCATCGGAACGTTCTGTTGGTTTCCTCACCCTCTCTTCTCCCCTTCCCTGCAGCCAGGCACCGGCATCGGTTCGGTTTTTTACCGTGTAACGGCGGATCCGCTCTGGATTCCTCGCCCTGAAACCTTCAACGTTTCAATCCATTCCTAGGGAAACTCCGTAGTCGAACCGAACCCCGCCTGAGCCTGATGAACTGGATCGCCCCCACCGCCAAAGATCCCCTGACAGAAACCCTGGAACAGCGTCTCTGGGCGAGCGCCGACCAGTTCCGCGCCAATTCCGGACTCAAGGCCCAGGAATACTCCGGACCGATCCTTGGAATCATCTTCCTTCGGTTCGCCGAGGGCCGGTTCGCCATCCAGCGCGCCCGCCTGGAGACGGCAGCCAGTTCCTCCCGCCGAGGCAGCCGCATCGATGAACCGGCCGCCTACCACGCCGACGGCATCCTCTACCTCGCGCACCACGCCCGGTTCGAGTTCCTGCTCCACCTGCCGGAAGTGGAGAACATCGGCTCGAAGATCAACGAGGCCATGCGCGCGATCGAGCGGGACAACCCGCAACTCGCCGGCGTGTTGCCCAAGACCTACAACCTCTTCACCAGCACCCTCCTCAAGGAACTGCTCAAGAAGGTGTCCGAGATTCCGGCGTCGGTGGACTACGACGCCTTCGGCCGCATCTACGAATACTTCCTCGGCGAATTCGCGCGCACCGAGGGCCAGAAAGGCGGCGAGTTCTACACCCCGTCTTGCATCGTCCGCCTCCTCACCGAAGTCATCGAGCCCTACCACGGGCGCATCCTGGACCCCGCGTGCGGCTCGGGCGGCATGTTCGTCTCGTCGGCCCGGTTCGTCTCGGAACACAAAAAGAATCCCAGCGCAGAACTCTCCATCCACGGCGTCGAGAAGACCGACGAAACCGGACGCCTCGCCCGGATGAACCTGGCGGTGCACGGCCTCGAAGGCGACATCCGGCACGGCGGGCAGGTGAACAGCTACTACGACGACCCGCACAAGGCCACCGGCCTGTTCGACTTCGTGCTGGCCAACCCGCCCTTCAACGTCAACGCCGTGGACAAGGAGCGGTTGGCCGACGCGGTCGGCCCGGGCCGCCGCTTCCCCTTCGGTCTGCCCCGCACCGACAACGCCAACTACCTCTGGATCCAGCTCTTCCACTCCTCGCTCAACACCCGAGGCCGCGCCGGATTCGTGATGGCCAACTCCGCCTCCGACGCCCGTTCCTCGGAGCAGGAAATCCGCCAGAAACTCATCGAGAGCCGCGCCGTGGACGTGATGGTCGCCGTGGGCACCAACA
>JBIKMQ010000160.1:0-5714 GCA_044359215.1 Candidatus Chromulinivoraceae bacterium | reverse complement strand
GCGCCCAGGGCACCAACCTGACGTGGCGCTGGTCGAATCCCGCGCCCTTCGGCAACTCCATCGCCGACCTCGCCTGGCGGACCAACCGCCTGTACCTCGCCGTCGGCGACCGGGGCTCCCTCTGGGTGGCCGACGAGGTGACCTCCTGGCGTCGCGCCAAGACCGGCACCACCGCCGCCCTGCGCGGGGCGACCTACCTGGGAGACCGGGCGATCGTGGTGGGCGAGGCCGGCACGGTGCTCTGGTCCGACGGCGAGGCCTTCACCCCGGCGGTCTCGGGCAGCACCCGGTGGCTCGAGTCCGTGGCCGCCTCGCCAGACCGGGTGGTGGCCGTGGGCGACGGGGGCACGGTGCTCGTCAGCACCGACGGCGTCTCCTGGACGACGGCCTCCACCGGCAGGACCAACCACCTCAGCAGCGTCACCCATGCCTCCGGCCTCTTCGTGGCCGTGGGCGACTCGGGCTTCGTGGCCAGCAGTCCCGACGGCATCCAGTGGACCGCCCGCACCGCCGGGCGCGGCCCGTTCAACCTCTACCGGGTGGCTCCCGTCGCGACCGGCGTCATGGCCGTGGGCGACGCCGGCAATTACCTCATCAGCCGCACCCCGCAACTGGCGGTCTGGGACTCCGGCCGCATCACCACCACCAACGCGCTGACGTCGGTGCTGGCCGTGGGCTCCGAGCGGCTGGTGGGCGGGGCCGGCGAACTGCGCTTCGGGGTCAACCTGTTCGGCAACTGGGTCTGGTCGTCCGAGATCAATCCGCTGCGGGCCAACCCCGCGCCGCTGGTCACCTACCAATGCCTGCTTTGGGATGGCCGGCAGGTGGTGGCCGGCACCCGCGGCGGGCTGATCGTCACCGGCACCCGGTCCACCACCCTGGCCGGGTTCAACTGGTCCTACACCGAGCCGCCGGGCTTCGACTCCATCTGGGACTCGATGGTGCTCAGCGTGCCGGGCACCAACGTGAGCGTGAGCTTCCCCTCGGGCATCCCGGCCTACGCCACCAACACCCAGCCGCAGACCCTGCGGGTCACCGCCGGCGAGTCGGCCCAGTTCCTCGACAGCGCCGACGGGAAGAACTGGAACCGCGGCCTGGCCCCGGCCAGCGCCTCGGGCATCTCCTACTTCGGGATCGGTGGACGGTCCAACCTGGTGGTCGCGGCCGGATCCGCCGGTGCCCTGGCCGTGAGCCGCACCGACTACGTCCCGCTGGTCAGCACCAACACCGCCACCAACGGCACCCAGGTCGTCCGCGTGGTGCTCACCAACCGGGTGAACACCCTCGGCATCGCCTGGGAGTCGGCGACCTCGGGCGTCCAGGCCGACCTCCGGGGCGTTTGCGCCGACGGGAACCTGTTCGTCGTCGCCGGATCGGCCGGCACGATCCTGACCAGTCCCGACGCCCGGACGTGGACGCGCCGGACCGCCGGGGTGAGCGCGGTCCTCAGCGGCGCAGCCGCCTGGCCGGGGGGCTTCGTGGTGTCCGGCCAGAATGGCACGCTGCTCACCAGCGCCAATGGCCAGTCCTGGACCCCCCGGGCCTCGGGCACCTCCCGCTGGCTCTGGAGGGTGCGCTGGCTGGGCGGCCGGCTCGTCGCCGTGGGCGACGGCGGCACCGTGCTGAGCAGCTCCGACGGCCTGGTGTGGACCGCCTCGTCCACGCCGTCGGCGACCTGGTGGAATGACGTCGCCTGGCAGTCCGGGTGGTTCTGCCTGGTGGGCGATGGCGGCGTGGTGGCCCTGTCGCAGGATCTGTCCTCCTGGGTGGAGTCGCCCACCCTGACCACCCGCAACCTCTACACGGCGTGCGCGGCGGCCGGGCAGTGGATCGTCGGGGGATCCGGTGCCGCCCTCCTGCGGGCCCGGGCCGTCGCCTTCGATGCGCCGGTGCAGGTGCTCAACTACCCCAAGTCGCCCGACGAGAGCCTCTTCCTCTTCGGTGGCCAGATGGACCAGGCCTTCCGTCTGGAGAGGTCATCCGACCTCCGCGCCTGGGGTCGGGCCACCGAACTGGAGATCAGCGATCCGGAGGGCGTGCTGCTGCTGCTGGATTCGGGCGCCAACGCCCCCGACGGCCAATTCTTCCGGGTGGTCGAGCCCTGAGCCCTCCTGCAGGATTTTTCTGGGGGGCAGGCTTCCGGAAGCCGCACTTGTCAGGCCGGGCCGCTGGGGTAGCTTGGGCTCAGTCCGTCCATGAAAACCTTGGAATCCATCCCCCGAACCGACCGCCGTCGCGGTTTCACCCTCATCGAGTTGCTGGTGGTCATCGCCATCATCGCCATCCTGGCAGGCATGCTCCTGCCGGCGCTGGCCAAGGCGAAGTCCAAGGCCCAGGGCATCGGCTGCGTCAACAATGGCAAGCAGCTCACGCTGGGGTGGCATCTCTACTCCACCGATTTCAATGACGCCGTCGCCAACAACTACGGCGTCAGCGAGACCATCCAGGCCATCGACCAGAGGGTGTTCGACAACTGGGTCAACAACGTGATGAGTTGGGGAGCCGGTGGTAGCACGGGCGAACGGAGCATCACCAACGACGCCTGGGTGGCCAATGGCGTGCTGGGCAAGTACACGGGTGGGGCCATCGGGGTGTACAAGTGTCCGGCCGACATCTACGTGGCCCCGGCCCAACGGGCCAAGGGGTGGGCGCGCCGCAACCGGAGCATGGCGATGAACTCCTTCTTCGGGCGCTTCAGCATCGGGGCTGACTCGACCAAGGATGGCCGCAACTGGGGCTTTCCAGACCGGATCCAGTTCCTCAAGCAATCCCAGGTGCCGTCTCCCTCCAAGACTTGGCTCACGCTCGATGAGCATCCCGACTCCGTCAACGACGGCTACTTCATCAACAACCCCGATGCCTCCGCCTGGCAGGACATCCCGGCCTCCTACCACAACGGAGCCTGTGGGTTTTCCTTCGCCGACGGCCATGCGGAGATCCGCCGGTGGCTGAGCGGGGCCTCGAAATACCAGGCTGTGAAGTTCGCCTATCCGGCCACCAAGTCCTTCGACGCCCAGGGGCGCGTGGACTTCCAATGGTATCGCGAGCGCACCGGCTACATCCTGGCCAACGGCAGCGTGCCGCAGTACGGCTACTGATCGGTCTTCGACGACGCCGGTCGCATCGGGGCATCCGGGGATTTTCCCGGGGTGCCCCGTTGGCGTCTCTGGGCCAGGCGATCCCCGCCCGAAGTCCACGCGTCGAGCCGGGCATCGAACCGGACGGAGCGTCCTCGGCCGGGCTGTTCGACCCGCTCAAAAGCCCTCGAAACCCACGACCCGCAGGATTTCCTCCACGGTGGTCTCGCCGCGCAGGGCCCGCCGCAGGCCCGCCTGCCAGAGGGTCTCCATGCCTTGTGCCTGGGCGATCTCCTGCAGGCGGCGGGTGGGGGTCTTCTGCAGCACCGCGTCGCGGAGGCCTTCGTCGACCTTGAGGGTTTCCACCACCATCGCCCGGCCGCTGAAGCCGGTGTGGTTGCAGGCCGGGCAACCGCCCCCCCGCTGGAACGTGCCCGACTGGCGCGCCTCGGCCGGCAGGCAGGCCAGCACCGCCGGGTCGGGCCGGTACTCCTCGAGACACACCGGGCAGTTGCGGCGGATGAGCCGCATGCCCAGCACCCCGGTGATGGACGAGGCCAGCAGGAAGGGCTCGATGCCCATGTTGATGAGCCGCGCGAAGACGCCCGTGGTGCTGCCCGAGTGGATGGTGCTGATGACCAGGTGCCCGGTGAGGCCCGCCTGCACGGCGATCTGGGCCGTCTCGGCGTCGCGGATCTCGCCGATCATGATGACCTGCGGATCCTGCCGCATGAGCGAGCGCAGGGCCACCGGGTAGGTGTACTCCCGCGCCGCGTTGCACTGCGACTGGGCGATGAGGGGCAACGTGAACTCCACCGGATCCTCGACCGTGGCGACGCTGATGCTCGGGCCCGCCCGCTCGATGAGGTGGCAGAGCGAGGCGTAGATCACCGTGGTCTTGCCCGAGCCGGTGGGTCCGGTCATCAGCATCAGGCCGCTGGGCCGGGC
Source organism: Candidatus Chromulinivoraceae bacterium (assembly GCA_044359215.1). Taxonomy (GTDB): domain Bacteria; phylum Verrucomicrobiota; class Verrucomicrobiia; order Limisphaerales; family UBA9464; genus SXXZ01. The sequence continues at coordinate 1,689 of JBIKMQ010000160.1, read as the reverse complement.
CAGCAGGCCCTTGAGGCTCTCGAGCGCGTCGGGCTCGAGGCCGAGCGCCTCGAGGTTGAAGGCCCGGTTCGACGGATCGAAGATGCGCAGCACGGTTTTCTCGCCGCGGATCGTCGGGAAGGTGGAGATGCGCAGCACCACGTTGCCGGCCTCGGGGAAGGTCGTCGCGCGCCCCTCCTGCGGCAGCTGGGTCTCGTGGCCCATCAGGTTGGCCAGCACCTTGAGTCGGCCGGTGATCTTGGGCAGGAGGTCGCTGGGCAGGTGGATCAGTTCATTGAGCACGCCGCTGATGCGCACCCGCACGGCGATGCTCGACTCCCACGGCTCGATGTGGATGTCGCTGGCCCCGGCCCGCACGGCGTCGATGATCACGCAGTCCACCAGCCGGACGACATCGATGTCCTCGTCCGAGGGACAGGATTGCAGGAAACGCGCCGTCTCGCTCATGCCCTGAGTGGAGAGGAGTCGGGGAGAAAAGCCAACCGTGCAGCGCATCCGGGCACGGCCGGCCGCGGGATTCCGGGGGGTCCCCTTTCGTGGATGGCACCGGGGCGGGATGGCGTCGATGGCGAGGCCACCCCGCCCGGAGTCCCTCGACGGACGTCACGGCGCCGGGGTCACCGCCTTGGGCTGGTACCCCAGCAGGTAGGCCCGCCGCTGCTCGGCGAAGTTCCTGAGGCCCATCGACCCGCCGCCCCCGGGTCCGAAGCCGCTGCCGGCCACGTCCTGGGTCAGGCTCTTCTCGAAGGCCTCGGTCGAGTCGAGCTTGCGGGTGTCGGCCCGAACCTCGTCGGCGATGAGCCTATGGAGGCCTTCGGCCCGCGGCCCGAGCTTCTGCCAGTCGAGCGAGTTCTCGGCGATGGCCCGGACATGACCGAGGTAGCGTTCGCGCAGGGCCGGCACGGCCAACAGCCTGGAGATGAGCGGCTTGTTCGCGTCCTGTGCGGCCAGGAGCGGATCGAGCTTCACGCCCTCCACCTGATGGCCACCGCCAGGCCCGCCAGGCCCACCGGGCCCACCGGGCCCGCGGCGTCCGCCGCCGAACCCGGGCCCGCCGGCGCGGCTGAAGGCCTCGTTCATGTCATGCGGCACCAGGTGGAAACGGCCCTTCGGGTCCTGGTACAAGGCGTAGTCGCTGGTGCGGATCCAGTAGCCGTCGTTGTTGATCAGGGCGTTCTCCACCGCCAGGAACCGCAGCGCCCCGTCGACATCCAGGATCGGTTCCAGCGCCGCCTCGAGTTGGGCCGCCGGGGTCTGGTTGAGCACGCGGGTCAGTTGGATGAGGTCTTTCCAGGCCTTCTCGCTGTCCTTGCCCTTGAGGTCGTAGATCTTCTGGTACGGGGCCGGGTCGTCGCCCAGGTAGGCCAGGGTTCCCCGGCCATTGGGGCTGCCGGAGACCTTCCACCGGCGTCCCTCGGACGACCCGAAGAATTCCCGGGTGAACTGCTTGTCGAACTGCTGCGCGCTGGCATAGATGCCCCAGTTCTCGCCGTTGATCACCACCCGCACGAGGTTGGCCTTCGGGGCCGGCAGGTATTCCCGGGCGATGTGGCTGTAAAGCACCGTGCGCAGGAAGGACGGATCCTCGTGCGAGTTCAGCAGGTTGAGGGTCTTGTACCCGCCGATCGACTGGTCCTTGTGGGCGTGATCCAGCGACACGTTCAACGAGCGTTTCCGGCCTTCGCCGAC
>JBIKMQ010000159.1:0-5725 GCA_044359215.1 Candidatus Chromulinivoraceae bacterium | reverse complement strand
CGGGTGATGGTGATGTTCGAGGGGCTCACCCCGAGCCAGCGGGCGCCCCTGAACGCGCTGGTGAAGGCCGGGATGTTCCGCCTCTCCGAGGCCGACGCACGCCTGCTGGATGCGGCCGAACTGGCCGCCGGCGGCGACACCCCGGGCATGATCCAACTTTCCGGGGCCGCGCTCCTGCCCGTGCTGCAGACGATGGCCGGTCACCCCCGTCTGACCCTCGGTCGCAAGACGACGTTGACGGTCTCCGGCGAGGCCGCACCACTGCCCCTGCGGGCCCGGCTCGAGCCCTCGGGCGAAATCACCCTGGCCCTGAAGGGTTCCCCGCAGGCCTGCACCCTCCTGGCCGGACCCGACGGGACGTGGGCGCTGGACGGTGACACCCTCCGACCGCTCGGCCTGCCGACCGCCGTGCGCGGCGTGCTGCAAGGTCCGCAGAAGATCCCGCGCTCCGACGTGCCGCGGTTCCTGTCGCAGGATTGGCCCAGGCTCTCGGGCATGCCGGGCCTCGAGGCCGATTTCAGGCCCGAGGACTTCGTGCTCGAACCGGCCCCGCCGCGATTCCTCCTCCAATTGAGCGGCGGCCTGGCGATGCTCACGGCCCTGCTCCAGTGCCGCTACGGAACCCGCATCCTGACCGTCGGCGTGACCGCGCGCGACGAGGCGGCCTGGATGCCCGACCCGGCCAACCCCCGACGCTACCTGGCCCGCGACCTGGCCGCCGAACACATGGCCTTCATGCGCCTGCGCCAGGCCGGGTTCACCGGCCCCGATGCCCAGGGCCGTTGGCAGCTCAACGGCCAGGAACGCGTGCTGGCCTACTTCTCACGCCTGCATCCGCGCCTCGAGCGCGAGTGGGAGGTGTCGCTTGAAGAACGCCTCGAGACCAGCACCCGCAAGAACCTCGTGCGCGTGCAACCCCGCTTCCAGATCACGCCCTCGGGCGAGCGTTGGTTCGACCTCGAGGTGTCCTACGTCGCCGACGATGGCGAGCGCTTCAGCGCCGCCGACATCCAGCGACTGGTGCTCGGCGGTGGCCAGGGCCGTTCGCGCTCCGGCAAGACCGTGCTCATCGACACGGGCGCCGTGGAAGAACTGCAGGAGGTGCTGCTCGACTGCTCGCCCGATCAGCGGGAAGGACGCTACCGCATGGGGGCCGCCCAGGCGGGGTTCCTGGACGCGTCGCTCCGGGAGCAGGGCCACGAGGTGCAGGCGCCGCCGGCCTGGCGGGATCGGGTGGCCCGACAAACGGGCGAGGCCTTGCCGGCCTGCCCCCCGCTGGGAGCGCTGGAGACGGTCCTTCGACCCTACCAGAAGCAGGGCGTGGCGTGGATCCGCTTCCTGCGCGACAACGGCTTCGGGGGTGTCCTGGCCGACGAGATGGGCCTTGGCAAGACGCTCCAGGTGCTGGCGCACTGCGCCTCCCTGCACGGGACGGCCGCCACCCGGCCCGCCCACCCCACGCTGGTCGTCTGCCCCACCTCGCTGGTCACCAACTGGGCCGCCGAAGCCGCCCGTTTCGCGCCTGACCTGCGGGTGCTGGTGATCTCCGGGCCCCAGCGGCACAAGCTCTTCGCCCGGGTGCCCGAGCACGATCTGGTCGTCACCAGCTATGCGCTGCTGCGCCGCGACGTCGAGCACTACCGCGACCACGCCTTCGACACCGCGGTGCTCGACGAGGCCCAACACATCAAGAACCGCAGCACCCAGAACGCCAAGGCCGTGAAGGCCATCCCGGCCCGCCACCGGCTGGTGCTGACCGGCACGCCGCTCGAGAACTCGGTGCTCGACCTGTGGAGCCTTTTCGACTTCCTCATGCCCGGATACCTGGGCGCCTCCGACGACTTCCGCGAGCGGTACGAGGTGCCCATCACCCAGCAGCGTGACAAGGACTCCATGGCCCGACTGGGCAAGCGCATCCGGCCGTTCCTGCTGCGCCGCCTCAAGAAGGACGTGCTGCAAGACCTGCCCGCCAAGCTGGAGCACGTGTCCTACTGCGACCTCACCCCGGCGCAGTCCACCGTGTACGCACAGGTGCTGGCGGCGACCCGAAAGCAGGTCGATTCGGCCGTCGAGGCCAATGGATTGGCCAAGAGCCGCATGGTCCTGCTCACGGCGCTGTTGCGCCTGCGCCAGATTTGCTGCGACCTGCGGCTGCTGGAGGCCGACGGAGCCCGGACCGCCGACGGAGCCGAGGCGGGCGAACCGGAGACCAACGCCGGTGCCTCGGCCTCACCCGACGACTCGGGCAAGCTGCAGCTCTTCGGCGAACTGCTCGACCAGAGCCTCGACGGTGGGCACCGGCTGCTGGTGTTCAGCCAGTTCACCCGGATGCTCAGGCTGCTGAAGGACGAACTGAAGCGCCGCGACGTGGAGTTCTGCTACCTCGACGGTTCGACCCAGGACCGCGCCGGCGAGGTCGCCCGCTTCCAATCGCCATCGGGGCCGCCGGTCTTCCTCATCTCGCTCAAGGCCGGTGGCGTGGGCCTCAACCTGACGCAGGCCGACACCGTGGTGCACTTCGACCCCTGGTGGAACCCGGCCGTCGAGGATCAGGCCACCGACCGCGCCCACCGCATCGGGCAGTCGCGGGTGGTCAGCAGCTACAAGCTCATCACCCGTGGCACGGTGGAGGAGAAGATCGTGGCCCTGCAGCAGCGCAAACGGGAGATCATCGCCTCGACCCTCACCGGCGAGGAGGCCTTCGCCGAATCGCTGAGCTGGGACGAGATCCGCGAACTGCTCGGGTGAGACCGGCGACACGGACGCGGCCTCCCATCCAGCGTCCCATCGAAGCGATCCACCAGGAGCGTTTTCGGGATGGCGGGGCCGCGGCCATTCGATAAGGTCCTGACCATGGCTCCCCGACATTCCCCAACCCAGGGACCGTCACGCCGCTGTGGCGCGTTTCGCCGAGGGTTCACCTCCACCGAAGCTGCGGCCTTCACGCTCATCGAGCTGCTGGTGGTCATCGCCATCATCGCCATCTTGGCGGGCATGCTCCTGCCGGCGCTGGCCAAGGCGAAGCTCAAGGCCAAGGAGGTCAACTGCCTGTCGCACTTCCGGCAATGGGCCATCGCCTCGAACCTCTACGCCTCGGACGACGCGCGCGGGCGGCTGCCCATGCTCGGCGACCTCGGCAACAATCCGTGGGACGTGGCCGACGCGATGATCCCCGCCGTGCAGAACTACGGGCTCACGGTGCCCATGTTCTTCTGCCCGGTGCGCCCCGGTGAACTGACCGAGGCGCAGATGTGGCTCCAGCGGCAGCACCAGCGCACCCTCTCGAGCAACGAGGACCTCCGCTTCTACTACAGCCGTCGCTGGACCTTCGGCTTCGCGATCATGCAGCACAGCTGGTGGGTGCCTCGTTCCGGCCAACCCGGCTTCAAGGTCATGCCGTCCACCTCGCGGGTGAACACCAACTCGATGGTCGAGGGCTGGCCCACGCGCCTCGAGGACCCGGGTGGGGCGACCAGCCCGATCGTCACCGACACGCTCTACAAGGACGGCTTCGAGACCAACCTGCAGAAGGCCTGGGGCGGGCACCCCACGGCGAAGGCCGACTCGGGCTTCCAGATCCAGGGCGGCCGCGCCGCCTCCATCAGCCGGGCCTACGCCGACGGTCACGCCGACCTCGCACGGGCCAGTGCCATCGTGTGGCGTCACTACGGCAACTGGACCAGCTTCTATTGAACCCCCGGCGGGCCCTCGGCCTCCGATGCGGCCCACACGTCCGGCCCACACGTCAGGCAAACCCTCGGGCCGGCGGATCCGACCGCGAAGCACGCCGGGCCTTGCGCGGGCGGGACGCGGCGAAGTCCGCCCGACTCCCTGGGACAAGGGCCTCAGACCACCCCGCCGCAACCGGCGTGACCCATCGCCGAGACCGGGGCAAAACCATGGCTGGCGCCGGGACGGTCGATTCGCTTTGCCGAAAAGGCCGCCGAAAAGGCCTTGACGAACCGAAGACCGCGTTCGCAGCTTGGCATCGGAATCCGGTGAAGAATCGGGTCGTCCACCAAAAGGCGGCCCACCGGGATCCAGAACGGAGAACCGACGCATGACTCCCCTCGCCTTCCCCTCGTCCCCTGGGCCCGCCCACGGCAGCAGCTCCGCCTCCCGGAATCCGACCCGAAGCCTGCGCGACGGCTTCACCCTCATCGAACTGCTGGTGGTCATCGCCATCATCGCCATCCTGGCGGGCATGCTTCTGCCGGCGCTGGCCAAGGCCAAGGCCAAGGGCAACGGCATCATGTGCCTCAACAACACCAAGCAATTGATGATGTCGTGGCGGCTCTACATCGACGACCAGAACGGCAAGATCCCGCCAGCCTACTCCGACAACCCCAACTTCAACTCGTGGGCCTACGGCATCCTCGACTGGAACAGCGCCAACCGGGACAACTGGGACGTCACCAACACCCTCGCCAAGGGATCGATCTGGCGATACACCGGCGGCACCCAGAAGATCTACAAGTGCCCGGCCGACACCTACCTGACCCTCGGGGCCAACGGAAAGCCCCGCCTGCGCAGCAACTCGATCAACTCGTGGGTGGGCATGCACGACGGCAGGCCGACCTGGTTCGGCAACAGCCCGCCCTGGCGCATGTTCCTCAAGGACTCGGACTTCGTGCAGCCCGCCGACACCTGGGTCTTCCTGGACGAACATCCCGACAGCATCAATGACGGCTTCTTCTGCACGGACATGAAGCCCGCCCCAAACCTCGCCCAGGCCGTCATGCCCGACCTGCCGGCCAGCTACCACAACGGCGCCTGCGGGTTCGCCTTCGCCGACGGCCACTCCGAGATCAAGCGCTGGCTCGACAAGCGGACCGTGCTGCCGGTCAAGCGCACCGGCTTCAGCCCCCCGAACCAGGCCAACAACCGCGACGTGGAATGGCTCTGGAGCAAGACCACCCAGCGGCTGGATTGAGGCCAAACCATCGTCCGCTTCAGGTTCGGCACGGGAATTTATCGTGGTCTTCGACCGCCGGGAACTCGGTTTGTATCCCGGGCGGCGATCCGCCACGCTGCCGACATGAGTTCAGCGGGGTTTCCGGCCCTTCGGGCCCGGCGGTTGCGGCGCGGTGCAGCCATCCGGGAGATGGTGCAGGAGGTTCGGCTTCATCCTTCGGACTTCATCGCGCCGTTGTTCGTCCAAGAAGGCACCGCCGCGCCGACGGCCGTGGGATCCATGCCCGGCGTCTTCCGCCTCAACCTCGATGACCTGGTCCGGGAGGCACGGGAACTCTTCGACCTGGGCATTCGCGGTGTCGCGCTCTTCCCCGTGACCCCCACCGCGCTCAAGACCCCCGACGGCCGCGAGGCGCTGAACCCCGACTGCCTGGTGCTGCGGGCGGTCCGGGCGATCAAGGCGGCGGTGCCCGAGTTGGTGCTCTTCACCGACATCGCCCTCGATCCGTACACCAGCCACGGCCATGACGGACTGCTGAGCGCCGATGGCCGGGATGTGGACAACGACGCCACGGTCACCGTGCTGGGCGAGATGGCCGCACTGCATGCGGCGGCAGGCACCGATTTCGTGGCCCCCAGCGACATGATGGACGGCCGGGTGCGGGCCATCCGCCACGCGCTCGATTCGGTGGGCCACGGCGAGACGGGCATCCTGGCCTACAGCGCCAAGTTCGCCTCGGCCTATTACGGGCCGTTCCGCGAGGCCGTCGGCAGCGCGCAGGCCGCGGGCACCCGGTCGCTCGACAAGCGC
>JBIKMQ010000158.1:0-5744 GCA_044359215.1 Candidatus Chromulinivoraceae bacterium | reverse complement strand
CGGCGCGCCAGGTCGAGCGAACGGTCGAGCACGAAGCCGTCGTTGAGGAACATCAGCGACTGCGGGGCCGAGGTGGAGACCGGGCGGGCCTCGCAGTTGGGATTGACCACCGGGGCGTCGAAGGTCTCCAGCACCCCGACGGGCGTGCTGCGGCGCACCTTGACGTACACGCTGCGGCGGAAATCGGCCGTGCCGCCGGGTTCGACCCCGACGGCGTCGCCATTGCCGTCGCGCTTCTGGACGCCCACCACGAACTGGCCCTGCGCGTTGACGGCCACGGGCACCGGGGGGCCGAAGGGCGTCGGGTCGAGCCGGCCGCTCACCGCCAGCAGGCTGTCGCGGAGGCTCTCGGCGTCGAGGCGGCGCAGGCGGTACCGGCCGAGCAGCCGGTTGTCGGGATCCTTGCGCTGGGCGGCCGGGTTCACCGTGCCCTGCCGGTAGGCGGTGCTGGTGACGATGAGCCGGTGCAGGCGCTTGTTCTTCCAGCCGTGGTCCATGAAGTCGGCCGCCAGCCAGTCGAGCAGCTCCGGATGGCTCGGCCGCTCGCCCAGCACGCCGAAGTCGCCGAGGGTCGCCACCAGGCCCATGCCGAAGTGCTGGTGCCAGAGCCGGTTGACCCAGACCCGGGCCGTGAGCGGGTTGCGCCGATCGGTGAGCCGCCAGGCCAGCTCGAGGCGGCGACCGGTGGTCCGGCGGCCCGGCACCACCTCGGGCAGGTCGATGTCCAGGCTGCCCAGGCCCATCACGGACGGCAGTCCCGGCCGCATCGTCTCGCGGGGTTGCTGCGGGTCGCCCCGGTGGAACCGAACGGTGGCCACCGGCTCGGACGAGGCCTCCACCAGCGCGTGGACCATGGGATCGGCGGGCTTGAGCGCACGGTCGGCCGAGGCGCGCTTGCGGATCTCGTCCACCCGGTTGGCCCCCTCGCGGTCGATCTCCCCGAGGAGGATGTGGTCCTGGAACATCGGGAACTCCCGGAGGAGCTGGAGGTGTTCGGGGGTGCGCTTGGCAGCCGGGGTCCGGCGCGCGCCGAGGACCGCCTCGCGCCGGACCTCGGGCACCAGGAGGAGCTGCTTCTGCACGAACTTCTCGATGAGTTCGTCGTGCAGCCGGGTGGCCTCGGCGTCATGCACCCTCGCCGCCTGCTCGATGCAGTCGGCCATCGAACGGTCCGCCTGGGGCATCAGGGACACCAGCCGCTGGCCCGGGTTCTTCCAGCGCTTCCAGTCGAAGGCCGGCTCGAACACCGCGCGCAGGCGGTAGTAGTCGGCCTGGGGGATGGGGTCGTAGCGGTGGTCGTGGCACTGGGCACAATGGACGGTGAGCCCGAGCAGCGACGACGAGACGATCTGGACCGTGTCGGCGATGACCTGGTTGCGGGCCAACTCCGGCTCGGGCGCGCCATCGCCCGTGGGGTCCGGTGCCATGCGCAGGAACCCGGTGGCCACCAGGCGGTCGAGGTCGCGGCCCGACAGGTCGGGGGTGATGGCCGGCAGCAGCTCGTCGCCGGCCAGCTGCTCGGTGATGAACTCGTCGAAGGGCCGGTCGTCGTTGAAGGCGCCGATGACGTAATCGCGGTAACGCCAGGCCCACGGGCGCTCGGAATCGGCCTCGACCCCGCCGTTGGAGTCGGCGTAGCCGGCGACGTCGAGCCAGTGGCGCCCCCAGCGCTCACCGTAGGCCGGCGAGGCCAGCAGCCGGTCCACCAGGCGCTCATAGCCCGCGTCGGACGGGTCCCGGACGAATGTCTCGACCTCCTCCGGCGTCGGCGGCAACCCGGTCAGGTCGAGGGTGACGCGGCGGATCAGGGCCTCCGGTCGGGCCTGAGGGGCGAACCCAAGGCCCTCCCGCCGGAGCCGATCCAGCAGGAAGGCGTCGATCGGCGTCCGGACTTGCTTGCCGGACCGGACCACCGGCGGCGTCGGATGACCCACCGGCTGGAAGGCCCAGAACGCGCGTTCCTCCTCGGTGATGACCCAGCGGGGCACCTCGGCGGGCTCGGGCCGGAGGGTCGGGGCTCCCTGGGCGATCCACCGCTCGAGGATGGCCACCTGCTGGGGCGACAAGGGCTTGCCCCCCTTGGGCATCTCTCCCGACCTCACCACCTCCAGCAGGCGGCTCTGGGCGGGGCGCCCGGGCACGATCGCCGGGTCGGCCTTGGGATCGGCATTCCGGAGCATCAGGCGACGGAGCCTCAGGTCGATGCCGCCCTTGGGTTTCTCCTCCTCGCCATGGCAGTGGAAGCAATGGGCCTTCAGGATCGGGCGGATGTCGCGCTCGAAGACCGGGCGGGCCGGGATCTTGGCCGACGCGGTCTCCTGCGCTCCGGGAAGCCCAAGGGTGACCATCAGGAATGCCAGAGCGACCCAACCCGCCCGCCCGCGACCTGCAGCGGCACACAGGGCCGGGAGCCGGTACAACGGGGGAATCATGAGGCGCATTCAACCCCGGGGGACGGGTCGGCGCAAGCGGGGGTTGCCGCCAAGACCGGGGACGACGTCCCGGGAAAACGACCCCCAACACCCACCCAACAACACCCGCCTGTCGACCCATCACCGACGCCGGAGGTCCACTCCCGCCCGGGCCGTTCCCCTCAGGCGGGCGGTTCGAAGCGCAGGAACGCGGCCTTCAGGTAGCGGGCCTCGTCGAAGGTCGCCGGATGGTCGGGGGCGTGCCCGGTGTACACCGGTTCACCGAAGGATCGCCCGCTGCGATGGGCGGCCTCGGTCACCGCCGCGTAGAACTCCTCGGGCGTCACGTGCGCCGAGCAGGAGGCCGCGAGCAGCAGGCCCCCGGGGCGGACGCGGGCGATGGAATGCACGGCCAGGCGATGGTACGCCTCGATGGCCCCCGCCCGCTCCGCCTCGCGCTTGGCCAAGGAAGGCGGGTCGCAAATCACCACGTCGAAACGGTCGCCCGAGCGCTCCAGCCATTCGAAGGCGTCGGCCTGAATCGACGCGTGCCGGGCCGCGGCGATCCCGGCATCGCCCGCGTTGAGGGCGAAATTGCGCCGGGCCGCCTCCAGGGCATGCGGCGAGATGTCGAGGTCGGTCACGCTGCGGGCCCCGCCGCGGGCCGCATGCAACGAGAAGCCACCGCTGAAGCTGAAGGCGTTGAGCACGTCGAGCCCCCGGGCCGACGCGCCGATGCGCCGGCGGTTCTCGCGCTGGTCGAGGAAGAACCCGGTCTTCTGGCCCTTGACCACGTCGGACCAGAACCGCAGGCCATCCTCGAGGAAGACCACGGAGGCGTCCGACGCGTCGCCCAAAAGGTTCTGACCGTCGCGAAATCCCGCCTGCTCGAAGGTCGGGGCCGCATTGCGGCTGAGCCGCAGCACGATGCGCCCGGGCTGCAGGGCCTCGCCCAGCCACCGGACGAGGTCGGTGATCCGGGGCAGCCAGACGGCCGAGTAGAGCTTGAGCACCAGGGTGTCGGCGTACTGGTCGACCACCAGGGCGGGCCATCCGTCGGATTCGCCGTTGACCCACCGCAGGCCGTTGGTGCGCTCGTCGTGCACCCCGGTGCGTCGGGCGATCGCCGCCGCCAACCGGGCGCGCCACCAGGCGTCATCCACGGTCACGGGCTTGCCGGCATGCAGCACCCGCAGGCGGATCGGCGAGTCGGGGTCGTACAGGCCGAGGGCCAGGAAGCGGTCGTTGCGGTCGTAGACGACGGCGAGCTCGCCGGACAAGCCTTCGCGGTTCCGCTCCCGGAGACGCTCGGCATACACCCACGGATGCCCGCGGCGGACCGCCGTCTCGGCGGCCGGGCTCAGGCGCAGTCGCAGGCGAGGTTGCGGGGCCGGCGTGCCCGCGGGGGCCCCTCCGAGGATGCTCATGCCTGGAGCGAGGCCAGCACCTCGGGGTCCCGCACATCGACCCAGCGTCCGGCGATCCGGAGACCAGCCAGCACCTGGCCACCGGCGATCATGGCCGCCAGCGCGTCCGTCAGCTCGTACTCCCCGCGCGGCGACTTCTCCAGACGGGCCGTGTACTCGAAGAGCGACGGCCGAAAAAGATAGATGCCCGCGTTGTACCAGACAGGCTTGCCGGGGCGGATCCACCCGTCGGTGCGCAACCGCTCGAGCTGGGCTTCATCGGGCTTCTCCACCAGGCGGGTCAGGCAGAAGCGCTCGTCGTCGAAGAAGAACAGGCCGCCCTTGGTGACGTCCTCGCCGGCGGTGACCGTGAGCACGCCGTCGAACGGGCCCGAGCGCCAGCGCTCGATCATCTGGGCGTAGGTCTCTGGCTTGACCAGGATGTCGCCGTAGGTGAGCACGAAGTCGTCGTGCCCGACGAAGTCCTTCGCCAACTCCGGGGCCTTGCCGGTGCCATCCTGCACGACCTGCCGGGAATAACTGATCCGCACCCCGAACCGGGACCCGTCGCCGAAGTGCGATTCGATGACCTCGGCCCGCCATCCGGTGACGAGGTGGAACTCCCGCACGCCGACCTCCTTCAGTCCCTCGACGATGTGCTCCAGGATCGGTCGGCCCTGGACCGCCAGCATGGGCTTGGGAATCTCCTGGGTGAGGTCCCCCATGCGGGTGCCCTTTCCGGCGGCGAGGATGACGGCCTTGGTCATGTTTGTCGGCCGCAGTCTGGCCGAAGCGGCGGCTGGAAGGAAGCCCCGGGGGCGGAATCCGGAGCGGAACCCCGGCGACCTGTTGAACCCGGGGGCCCGGGGACCCTGCAGGTTCCCCGGGCCCGTTGCGACGCCCGGTGGGCGGTGGAAGATCAGGCGAGCTTCACGGCCTTCTTGAGCCGGGCGCTCTTCACGGCCGCATCGACGATCTCCTGGCCGATCCGGCTGATGGGCAGGCTCACCGGACCCTCCAGCGGCACGCCCCGGTCGAGGCAATGCAGCAGGTACTGGACGGGGTTCTGGTTCGGCGCCTTCGGGGCCGGGGCCGGCACCTGGTGGGGCACCGGCTTCTTGCGCGTCTGCACCGTGACGTGGTCGTCGTAGTCGTAGCTGGCGATCGTGCCCTCGGTCCCAAGCAGGATGAACCCGCACCTCGGCTGCGGCTGGATGATCCAGGGATCGGTGAAGGTGCCCCAGCGGGTCTCGAACTTGGAGAGCCCGTGGGCGTAGCGGGCCACCACGATGCTGTGCTCGTCGACCTCGAGGCCGGCGGGTTCGTCGACGACGGCCGTGACCTCGAGGGGCCGGCGGCCACCCTGGTACCAGGTGCCCAGCGTGGTGCCATAGCCGAGGTAGTCCAGCAGCGAGCCCCCCCCGTGGGCCTTCTTGTAGAACCAGGAATGCGGCTTCTCCTTGGCGACCTGCGCGGGCGTCTTCTCGTCCTTGTCGGCCCCGTGGAACAAGGGGCCGCGGTTCCCGCCGATGTGCCACACGTTGAGCACCTCACCGATCTTGCCGCCGGAGACCAGTTCAAAGGCCTTGCGGTGCGAGGCGACCCACTGGAGCGGCCAGTTGATCATCAGGCGCTGGTCCTTGCCCATGCACTGGACCATGGCGTCGGCCTCCTTGAGGGAGGCGGCGAAGGGCTTCTCCACCATCAGGTGGGCTCCATACGGAGCCACCTTCTTGACCCACTCTCCGTGCTTCGAGGCCGCCGGGCAGAGCAGCACGACGTCGGGCTTGGTCTTCTCGAGGCACTCGCGGTAGTCGGTGAAGGCGAGGTCCCGGGCGACGAGCCCCTTGGAGATGGCCTCCTCCATGCGCGCGGGCTGCTCGTCGCTGATGCCGACGATCTCGGCGTTCGGGTGTTCGTGGGCATA
>JBIKMQ010000157.1:0-5755 GCA_044359215.1 Candidatus Chromulinivoraceae bacterium | reverse complement strand
TGGGCCGTCGTGGCCGCCTTGACGACCCTCGTGGGCGGGGGCCTCTGGTTCCTGGGATCCGGCGGGCGGCAGGCCTCCGGACAACCGTTCACCTCGGACGAGGAGCACTTCAAGTACGCCTCCGTGATGCGGCCTGGCCTCCCGGGCTTTCCCCTCTACCTCTTCGAGGCCCTGCCGGAAACGTTCCCGGACCTCCTGCCCGGGGGCTGGGCCGCCCTCGGCCTCAATCAGGAACCCGGCCGCGCGGCGCCGGTGGGATTCGCCGAGCATTCCGGTCCGATCCCGGGATTGACGCCGAATTGCGCCCTGTGCCACGCCGCCACCTACCGGACCTCGGAGACGTCGGCACCCCGGTTCGTGCCGGGCGCCCCGGCCGAATCGCTGGATTTCCAAAGACTGTTGGGATTCCTGTTCGCGGCGGGTGCGGATCCGAGATTCACCGATGGTTCCCTGATGGCCTCGATCCGCAGGCGACGGAATCTCTCCGGCCCGGAGGCGGCGGTCTACGAACGCCTCGTCATCCCGGCGTCGGCCAGCCTGCTCGGCCTCGCACGACGCGATTTCGCCTGGCTCGAACGGGCACCGGTCGCCGGCCCGGGACGCCAGGACGCAGGGACGGTGCTCAAGCACAACATCCTGCGGCTGCCGCTGGACGGGACGGTCGCCAACAGCGATTTCAGGCCGATCTGGAACCAGGCGCACGGGTACGGGCTGCTGCATCGATGGAGTGGCGGAGGCAAGCTGCTCAGCCAGGAGAACCTGCTCGCTGCCGCGCTCTTCAACGTCATGCAACCGGCTCTCCTGGACGGACAGAGCTTCGGGCGCATGACCAACTATTTCGCCACGCTCGCCGCCCCAAGTTATCCCCTGCCCATTTCGTCGTCCCGGGTGCCCGTCGGGAAGGCCCTCTTCCAGAGGCATTGCGCCGAGTGCCACGATCCCGGGGGGCGCCGCTACAACACCATCACCCCGATCCGGGAACTCGGGACCGATCCCGAGTACCTCGCCGCGTCGACCCCGGAGTTCCTCACGGCTCTGCGGAGGTACGACGACCCGCCCTTCCGCTTCGATGCCCAGCAGGTCACCGATGGATACCTCAACTCCTCCCTCGAGGGTCTCTGGCTGCGCGGCCCCTACCTGCACAACGGATCGGTCCCCACGGTCGCCGACCTACTGGAACCTCCCGAACATCGACCCTCGGCCTTCCGGCGCGGTGGCCAGGTGCTGGATGGCGAGCGCCTCGGCTTCGTCACGGGCTGGTCGGGCGCGACGGGAGCAGGAAAGGCTGGCTTCCTCTTCGACACCCGTCAGCGGGGCAACAGCAACTCAGGCCACCGCTACGGGATCGATCTTTCTCCGGTCGAAAAATCGGCCCTGCTTGAATACCTCAAGACCCTATGAGCGACCCGGCCCCCCCCAACCCCTCCCCGGATTCCCGCACCCCGGGCCGCCAACGCCATGTCTGGTCCGGCCTGATGGTCGGTCTGGCGATCCTGCTGCTCGTGCCATCGGTGAGGAAAGAACTCTTCGGTCGCTTCCTCACCCCCGAGCTCGACCCCGAGATCGCGAGGCTGGTACAGGAGGCCGTGAACCGGGAACTCGGGGGGCAGACGCTCCCCACCCTACCCCGCTCCGCCGCCGACATCGTTCCCAGCGGCCTCGACAGCCTGACGTCGCGGCAGGTCTGGCACCGGACACCCGAGGGCAGCGACGTCTTTCCGGTGGCCCTGTTCATGGCCCTCAAGGACCCCACGACCGGCCGTCCACTGATCGAGAACCTGGAGCGCTTCGGGTTCATCGCCTCCCCGGAGGATGACACCGGACTCCCCGTCGGATTCTCCCGCCTGCTCTCGAAGGACGGCAACTTCGTCATGACGGGCATCAACTGCGCCGCCTGCCACTCCACGCGGATCACCCATCAGGGACGATCCCTGCACATCGATGGCGCGCCCAACCTGATCGACGTGGAGGCCTTTTTCCAAGGCACCCTCGCCGCCGCGAAGGATCTGCTGGAGGGCGGACGCGGATCCGAGCGCCTCGAGTTCCTCCTGAGGTTCGCCTACTTCAATTCGCTGGAACTGGACCGGTTGCGCAAGGCCGGTCGGGGACCGGACGGCTCTCCCGCGCCGGTCGTGGCGGCATCCCCGCAACTCCCCCCCCACGAGCGGGCGGCCCAGAGCCTGGAATTCCTGCTGCAACGCCTGCGTTCCGCAGCCCGGATCATCGAATCGTTCCGGGAAGAGACGCCTGCGGGTCCGGGACGCGCCGATTCCTTCGGCATCATCCGCAACATGATGATGACCGAGGAACTCGTCGGCGGAACGGGCAATTTCCGGCCCATGACCGCGCCGGTGAGCATCCCGCACCTCTTCGGGTTCGGCAGCTTCACCAACCTCCACTGGGACGGCAACACCACCACCGGCACCGACCGCAACTATGCCCAGGCCATCGCGCTGGGGGCCGATCTTGATCCCAGGACCCTCGCCTCGACCACACGGCCCTACGGCCTGTACCAGATGGAATTGACCGCCTGGAACCTTTCGGCGCCCCGATGGCCCGAATCGGTCTTCGGCCGGCTCGATCCCGCACGGGTGGCCCGTGGCCGGGCGCTGTACCGCTCCCAGTCGTGCGTGGATTGCCATTCCGGCGAGACGTGGACGCCACTCGAAGTCGTCGGCACGGATCCGAACCGCCTATTGAACTTCAACGACCCGATCCGGGTGCGTGGGGGCCGGACCGAGAGCTACGCCACCAATCTCTACCGCCTGGCCATCGCCGTGAAGACCAAGGCCTACGACGACAACCAGGTTCCTCCGGCGGACCGTCAACGCATGGATACGTGGCACCCGGGTGTCACCCCGGCGTGGATCGAGACCCGGAGCAAGGGCTATTTCACCCGGCCTCTCAGGGGACTCTGGGCGACGGCGCCATTCCTGCACAACGGAAGCGTTCCGACGCTCTGGGACCTCCTGAAACCGCCGGCCGATCGCCCGAAGCGCTTCGCGGTCGGCCACCGCGAATTCGACCCGGTGAAGGTCGGCTACACGGAAACCCCGCCGAAGACCGTCTGGGAATTCGACACCTCGGTCAGCGGCAACCACAACACCGGTCACGACTACGGGACCCGCCTTTCCGACGAGGAGAAGCGGGATCTGCTGGAATACCTCAAGACCCTGTGACCCGCCCCCTTCCTGATCCACGGACCGACGGTCGTTGTCAGGTCCATCCGGTTCCGATAACTCTCTGAGGCGCCATGAACCCACCATCCCCACCCCGGGCCGCGACGGAGTCCCGTCGTCGGGCACTGGGACGGTTGGCGAGATTCGCGGTGGGCGGTTTGGGGCTGGCCCGGTTGCAGGCGGCGGGATCTCCGCCGGTGACGCTCTTCTTCTACAGTCCCGAGACCAATGTGAACAATTTCAGCGTGCTGAAGGCCGAGTTCGAGACCTATCTCGCGCCCATGGGAGGGCACCGCTTCCAGCCCTTCAGCGACCGCGAGACCTTTGAGAAGCAATTGGCCAGCGGGGCGGACGGGCTCTACCTGCTCTCCAGTTGGCACTACACCCAACTCGCCGCCCGCCACCCGTTGCAACCCCTGCTGGTGGGCCACGCGCGGGGCGGCCCGATCCAGCGACACCTGCTCTTCTCGAAGGAATCCGATGCCTCGACGTTGCGGGGACGGCGGGTCGCGACCGCGGGAACCCGCGACTTCGCCCGGAACCTCCTGCGGGAAATGCTGCCCGGCCAAGTGGATCTGGTCGACAGCATCGACCTGTTGGTCGTGCCGAAGGACATCGATGCCCTCATGGCCGTTGGCTTCGGAGCGGCTCAGGCGGCGATCGCCACCGAGGGCGGATTGGAGAAACTGGCCAAGATCAATCCCAAGCAGTCCAAGGGACTGCAGCCGGTGGGCAAGGCGAGGGAGTCGCTGCTTCCGGTGGTCGCGGCCGCTCGTGGGATCGATGGCGCACTGGCGGACCTGCTGAGGCTCCTGTCACGGATGGACGCCGGTCCGGATGGGCGCAGCCGGCTCCAACTTCTCGGGATCGACGCCCTCCGGGAACTCGACGACGCCCAGAAACGGAGGCTCCGTCCATGAACCGTGCGCGTGACATGGTACGCCCGATGAGGCGGTGGCTCGCCCCCGTGGGACTCGCCGAAGTCGGCAGGTTCCTCGGTCTCCTGTCGGCCCTGATGCTCGGCGCGACCGATCTCGCGGCCGAGACGCCCACCGGCAAGGTGGTGGTGGTCAATTCCGACGCGGGCATCGAGAAGTACAAGCTGGCCCAACAGGCCTTCCGGGAATCCTTCCCCGGCGAGGTCTCGGTGGTCGACATCGCCCACCTGACCGAACGGCAGGCCTTGCGGGCCATCCGGGCCGAGGCGCCCACGGCCCTGTACGGCATCGGTGCGAAGGCGTCGGTCGCGGTGACCAAGGCCTCGCGTGGCAAGCCGGTGGTGGTGTCCTCGGTCATCAACTGGAACCGGTTGCCCGAGGTGCGGTCCCCCGGGGTGCATGTGGTCGCCAACGAACTGCCCAGCCAGACCCAGTTGACCCTGTTCCGCTACTTCTTCCCCGGGGTGAAGCGGGTTGGGGTCCTCTACAGCCGGGACTACAACCGCCAGTGGCTGGCCGGCGCGGTCGCCGCCGGCAAGGATGTCGGGATCGAGGTGATCGGCGTCCCGGTCCGGTCGTCCCGCTCCGTGGATTCCGGTTTGGCGGAGCTGCTGCCCAAGGTGGACGCCCTGTGGGTCGCCTCCGATCCGGTGGTCCTCGCCGACGAGGCCTCCGTGCGCCGTCTCTTCGCAGCCATCGCCGCCGCACGAAAGCCGTCCTTCACCTACGCCTCAGCCTTCGCGGAGTTCGGGCCGACGCTCATCGTCGCCCCCGACGTGCCCACGATCGGCCGCCAGGCCGCGGGCATCCTCAAGGCCCGCGGCAACGGCGGGGCCAAGGAGGTCCAGAGCCCGGCCGGTTCGGAGATCATCCTGAACCTCGGCGCCGTGCGCGACTACGGCCTCCAGCTGAACGAGGAGGCCAGGGATTCCGTGAACCGGTTCATCCGCTGATCCATGGAATCTCCGCAACTCCCCCGCGGCATCCGCTGGAAACTCCTCACCACCATGGTGGGATTGGTCGTGGTGCTCGTGGTCTTCCTGTCCGCCGGGCACATCGCACGCCAGACGGCGATCCTGCAGAGCGGGCTTGAGGAACGCATCGCCATCAAGCGGAAGATCCTGGAGGTCGGGGCCGAGGCGCTGGCCGACAACCTGTCCGTACAGGCCCAGAACGACATCGCCTCATTCAACTTCTCGAATCTGGCGGAACGGCTCCAGCACCAGGTGCGCGGCACCAACGACGGTGGAGCCAACCTCCGGTACGCCATCCTCATGGACGCCGCGCGCACCGCCTTCGTGCACACCCTTCAGCCGGCGCTCCAGCAGGAGCGTCTCGACGGACCACGCGACGTCGAGGCGGCCACCCGGACGAACCGCGTGACGGCGGAACTGGGCTCCGGGGCCGACCAGGTGCTCGAGATCACCCTGCCTCTCCGCTCCGGCGTCCAGCCATGGGGAACCTTGCGGCTGGGATTCTCGCTCGCCGCCTTGAACGAGGAGATCGTGCGCACCCGGGCGGATGTGGCGCGCGTCAAAAAGGTCGAAGTGGTCCGCTCCTTCCTGATCGGTGTCGGATTCATCGTCGCCGGCTGGACGGTGGTGCTCTGGCTGGCCACCCGGTTGACCCGTCCGATCG
>JBIKMQ010000155.1:0-5774 GCA_044359215.1 Candidatus Chromulinivoraceae bacterium | reverse complement strand
GAGACGATCCACCATGAGACGATCTCCGATCCGTCGATGGCCGACCCGGTCGACTCGACGGCCCGCAACGAGATGGCCCGGCTCATCGAGAAGCGCTTGAGCACCCTCCCGGAGATGCAGCGCAAGGTCCTGGCCCTCTATTATTTCGAGGACCTCCGGCTGCGGGAGATCGCCGAGGTGTTCGGCCTGACCGAATCGCGGATCTGCCAGATCCACTCGCAGGCGATCCTCGCCTTGCGCGGCTACCTCCAGCGGGTCGTCGCCGACGACCGCTGAACCACTTCCGACGCGTCGCCTCTATCTCCATCCCGAAACCCTCATGCTCATCATCATTGGATCGGTGGTCGTGCTGGTTTCCGTCCTCGGCGGCTTCATGGTCGCGGGCGGAAACCCGCTGGTGCTCCTGCAATGGTCCGTGTTCATCGTCATCCTGGGAGCCGCGTTCGGTTCCCTGATCACGATGGCCCCCATGAAGATCCACAAGGATCTCATCGCCCAGATCACCGGCAGCCTCAAGGGGTCGCGCTACACCAAGGCCGCCTACGAGGACATGTTCAAGGCCCTCTATGAGATGTTCATGCTGGGGCGGCGCAACGGGATGGTGGCCCTTGAGCCGCACATCGGCGAACCGGCCACCAGCAGCATCCTGACGAAGTACTCGGGGTTCTCCAGCGACCACCACGCCGTCGAGTTGCTCACCGGGGCCCTGCGGCCTCTCATCGACGGCAAGATCAAGCCGGATCAGGTCGGGCTCCTTCTCGACACCGAGATCGACACCATGGAACTGGAGCATCACAAGCCCATCGACGTGCTTTCCAAGACCTCCGACGCCATGCCCGGATTCGGCATCGTGGCCGCGGTGCTCGGCATCGTGATCACCATGGGCTCCATCAACGGTCCCGTGGAGGAAATCGGCCATCACGTCGCCGCGGCGCTCGTCGGGACCTTCCTTGGGATCCTCGTGTCCTACGGCTTCCTCGGCCCTTTGGCCCAGGCCCTGACCTTCAACGGCCAGAATGAAATCGGCTTCTACCGGACCCTCGCCAAGGCGTTGTCCGGTTTCGCCACCGGAATGGCCCCGATGATGGCCCTGGAGGTGGCACGACGTGGCCTTCCCGCCGACGTCAAGCCCACCGCCGAGGAGTTGGAATCGATGCTCAAGGCCGTCAGCAAGTAACCCCGCAAGCGGAGAGCACACACCATGGGAGGAGGAGGAGGAGGATCCTGGAAAGTCGCCTACGCGGACTTCGTGACCGCGATGATGGCGCTGTTCCTGGTGCTGTGGCTGGTGTCGCAAGACTCCAAGGTCAAGGACGCCGTGTCGCGGACCTTCCGAAACCCGTTCTCGGCGACGGAAAAGAAGTCGTCTGGCATCTTCGACCAGAAGCAGGAGAACGACAAAACCTACTCCAAGGGCACCTTCGAGGCGAATGCCCCGATCGAGCTGGGCATCCTCCGGCGCATCAGCCAGGACATGCTCAAGACCCTCAGCAGCAACCCCGAGTTGCAGGACGAGCAGACGCTGCGCATGGAATTGCTCCCCGATGGCATCCGGTTGAGCCTCTTCGACCGGCACCAGCGCCCGCTCTTCGACCAGGGCTCGACCGATCTCTCCGACTACGGCACCTGGGTCTTCTCCACCATGGCGTGGCAGATCACCCGCTTCACCAACAACTTCCTGCTCGAGATCGAGGGGCACACCGAGGCCGGCTATTTCCCGAAGCCCGGACAACCCGACGCCTGGGATCTTTCGACAGCCCGGGCCCAGGCCACCCGGCGCCTCCTGATGAAGCACGATGTTCGGTCCAACCAGATCCGGCGGGTCTGCGGGTATGGGGACACCATGCCCCTCGAAGGACTGCCGGCGGATGATCCCCGCAACCGCCGGGTCTCGCTGGTCCTCAGGGCCAACGAAGGCACCTACAAACTCTGAGGCTCCAACTCCATGGCAACGGCATTCAAACCACTCCTCCCGGGATCCAGTCCAGCTGGGGGCCATCTTCACGGGAAGTCCGGTGCAGTCCGTGATCCCAAGGTGGACTTCAGACCCTTGGGGGTGTCCGGCGATCACCTGCCGCCGGCGGCTGCCGCAAGTCTGGGGGCCCACGCATCGAACCTCATGCCGGGCCTCCAGCTCACCCCGATCCATGCGGTACCCCAAGTGTCTCCCCCGTCGGCACCACCCATGGCCGGTCCTAAGGGGTCGGTGGCGATCACGCGGTTGATCCGCGACGGGGAGCGTATCACCCACATCGAGGTGCAGTGTGCCTGTGGAGAGTTGATCACCCTCGCCTGCGGGTATGCCGGTGACGAGGCGGCGACCGGTCAGCCCCGGGCATGACGGGAGATCGAGGGCGGTCCGCTCGTCCTCCACGCCCTCCGGCCCCGTCCCGGGGCCTCACTCCCACTCGATGGTCCCCGGCGGCTTGCTGGTGAGGTCCAAGACCACCCGGTTGACGCCGCGCACCTCGTTGGTGATGCGGGTGCTGATGCGCTCCAGCAGGTCGTAGGGCACCTTCACCCAGTCGGCGGTCATGCCATCCTGGGATTCCACGATGCGCAGGGCGATGGTGTAGGCGTAGGTGCGCTCATCCCCCTGCACGCCCACGCTGCGGACCGGCAGCAGCACGGCAAACGACTGCCACGTGCGATAGTACCAGTCGGCGGCCTTCATCTCCTCGACGACGATCCGGTCGGCATTGCGGGTGATCTCCAGCTTCTCGGGCGTCAATTCTCCGAGGCAGCGCACGGCCAGGCCGGGGCCGGGGAAGGGTTGCCGGTGGACGATCTCCTTCGGCAGGCCCAGTTCGAGCCCGAGTTGCCGGACCTCGTCCTTGAAGAGATGGCGTAGCGGCTCGAGCAGCTGGAACTTCATGCCCTTGGGCAGCCCGCCCACGTTGTGGTGGCTCTTGATCATGTGGGCCGGGTTGCCCGCGATGGGCACCGACTCGATCACGTCCGGGTACAACGTTCCCTGGGCGAGGAACTTGGCCTTCCCGGCCCGGCGGGTCGCGTCCTGGAACACGTCGATGAAGGTTTTGCCGATGATCTTGCGCTTGCGCTCGGGATCGGTGACCCCCTTGAGCTTCCGCAGGAACAGCCCGGTGGCGTCCTCATACTGCAGGCGGACGTGGAAATGGCGCCCGAAGACCTCCTGCACGACCTCCGCCTCGCGGTGCCTCAGCAGCCCGTTGTTCACGAAGATGCAGGTGAGCTGGTCGCCGATGGCCTTGTGGATGAGCGCGGCCGCCACGCTCGAGTCGACGCCGCCGCTCAGCCCGAGGATGACCTTCTCGGTCCCGACCTTGGCGCGGATCTCCTCGCAGGCCTGTTCGACGTAGCTGCGCATCGTCCAGCTCGGCCGGCATCCGCAGACCCCGCGCACGAAATTGGAGAGAATCTCGCGGCCCCGGGGCGAATGGACCACCTCGGGGTGGAACTGGATGCCGAAGAAGGAACGGTTCGGATCCTCGATGGCCGCATATTCCGAGTTGTCGGTGGTCGCCACGGCGGCGAACCCCTTGGGCAGGCGGGTGAGCTTGTCGCCGTGCGAGTTCCAGACCTGGAGCTTCCCGGGCAGCTTGCGGAACAGCGGGCAGGCCTTGCGGGTGACCGTCAGGGTGCCCTTGCCGTACTCGCGCTTGGTGCCCTTCTCGACCTTGCCGCCGAGGAAATGCCCCATGATCTGGACGCCATAACAGATGCCCAGCACGGGGACGCCCATCTGGAAGATCGCCGGGTCGGGCTGGGGAGCCCCCGCGGAATACACCGAGGCCGGCCCACCGGAGAGGATGATCCCGCGCACACCCAGCTTGCGGATCTCAGCCGCCGGCGTGTCGTACCGCAGGAGGGTCGAATAGACGTTCAGTTCCCGGACCCGGCGCGCGATGACCTGGGTGTACTGGGACCCGAAGTCGAGGATGACGATCTGCTCCATGAGCAACGGTGGCGGGTCGGCCGCCGGGCCATCAAGCCGGATTTGGGGCCCGCTTCCGGGCTGCGGGATCACCGGGATCTCCCGCGTTCCCGTCGCAGGCTGGATGGAGCCGATGTTTTAGTGATAAAACATCCTGTTTGACTGAACACTTTCTCCTGCCAAGAGTGTCCACCGATGCGACGGCTCTTCCATCCGACCTTGTCCGATGACCGGACATCCCGTGGCCAGGGGTTCCCGGGACCGCGGATTCCGGGCCTGTCTTGGGGCCGGACCACCTGCCCGGCGATGCTCGCGCCCGCCTGGCTGTTACTGGCCTGGTGCCTCGTCAGCGGGCTCCCGACGGCCCGGGGCGCCGAGGCGCCCGCCGTTTCCGTCTGTGCCACGGTGGGCATGGTGGCCGACCTGGCCCGCGAGGTCGGTGGCGGGTCGGTGGTTGTGCAGGCGTTGATGGGCCCGGGGGTGGACCCCCACCTCTACAAGGCCACCTCGTCCGACCTGGTGCGCCTGCAGCGGGCCGACCTGATCCTCTACAGCGGGCTGCACCTCGAGGGGCGCATGCAGGAAACCTTCGAGCGCCTCCGCCGATCCGGTCGCCGGGTCCGGGCGGTGACCGAGGGGTTGCCCCGGGACCGCCTGATCGGTGCCGGTGGGGAAGGTCAGCACGACCCGCACGTCTGGTTCGACGTCCGCCTCTGGGCCGATTGTGCCGACACGGTCGCGGACGCGTTGGCCGGGGTGCGTCCGGTTTCCGCCGGGGACTTCCGCCGGAACGCCGCGGCCCTGAAGGAGCGGTTGGGCGGCCTCGACCGATGGGTGCGCGGGCGCGTCGCAGAGGTGCCGGCCTCCCGAAGGATCCTGGTCACCAGCCACGACGCCTTCGGTTATTTCGGAAGGGCCTACGGATTCCAGGTCGTCGCCCTCCAGGGGATCTCGACCGTGACCGAGGCGGGCCTGGCGGACATGGCCCAGTTGACCGACTTCATCCGCTCCAAGGGGGTGCCGGCGGTGTTCATCGAGAGCAGCGTCTCCCCGGCCGGCCTGCGGAGGATCTCCAAGGACGCCGGGGTGCGGTTGGGCGGGGAACTCTTCTCCGACGCGCTCGGCACCCCTGGCCAGACGCACGACGGCGTCGACCTGGGCACCTACGAGGGGATGATCCGGCGCAACGTGGATCGCATCGTGGAGGGCCTGAAGTGACCGGGGTGGGCGCGGGGTTCGATCCGGCCGGGGCCGCTCCCCCGCTGGAGATCCACGACCTCACGGTCGCCTACCGGAACAAGCCGGTGCTGTGGGGGGTCGACCTGGCCGCCCCTTCGGGAAAGCTCATCGGCATCGTCGGACCCAACGGCGCGGGCAAGTCCACGCTCATCAAGGCCTGCATGGGCCTGCTGCCCTGCGCCTCGGGCTGGGTCAGGGCCTTCGGGCGTCCGGTCCCCGAGTCCCTCGGTCGCATCGGGTACGTGCCCCAGCGCGAGTCGGTGGACTGGGACTTCCCGGTCAGCGTCATGGATGTGGTCCTGATGGGGCGGTATGGGCGCATCGGGCTGTTCCGGAGGCCGTCGGCCGAGGATCGCCGGATCGCGCGCGACTGCCTCGACCAGGTTCAGATGCTCCCTTTCGCCGATCGGCAGATCTCCAACCTCTCGGGCGGTCAACAGCAACGGGTTTTCCTCGCACGTGCCCTGGCCCAGGAAAGCGACCTCTACTTCATGGACGAGCCGTTCGCCGGGGTGGACGCCGCCACCGAGGCCTCGATCATCGCCATCCTCCAGGGGCTTCGTGACCGGGGCAAGACCCTCCTGGTGGTGCACCATGACCTGCCCACCGCCCGCGACTA
>JBIKMQ010000154.1:0-5787 GCA_044359215.1 Candidatus Chromulinivoraceae bacterium | reverse complement strand
GGGCCTTTCCGCCACGGGCACCCCGGTGGTCATCTTCACCACGCTGACGGGCGGTGAAAACGACCTCAGCGACTCCGTCGCCAAGGCGCTGGCGGCCACGGCGCCCCCGGACGTCGACAAGGCCGATCCCAAGGCCCCGAAGAAGGCCGACGAGAAACCGGCCGACAAGAAGTGAGCGTGGCCTGAACTCCAACCACCCGGGCGACCTGCCCGGGTTTTTTCATGACCACCGCCGTGATCGTCGCCGCGGGCCGTGGAACCCGGATGGGTCCGGGCATCGACAAGCTGTTCCTGGAGGTGGCGGGGCTGCCCGTGGTCGGCCACACCTGGCGTCGATTCGACCGGCACCCGATGGTGGACCACGTCTGCCTGGTGGTCCGACCGGGGTTCGAGCCAGGGTTCGAGGACCTTGGGCGTGCCCTCGGGCTCACCAAGCCCTACTCGTTGTCCGCCGGTGGTGCCGAGCGGCAGGATTCCGTGTGGAACGGCCTCGTGGCCGCCCCGAGCCAGACCCGGCTCGTGGCGATCCAGGACGGTGCCCGCCCCTGCACCTCCGAGGAGACCATCACACGATGCCTCCGCGCCGCGGCGGCTTCGGGGGCGGCCGTGGCCGCCCAGCGCGCGGTCGACACCATCAAGGAGGCCGACGAGCACGGCCGGGTGGCCCGCCATCTCGACCGATCCCGGCTCTGGACCGTGCAGACTCCCCAATGCTTCCAGTCCGCCGTGCTGCGGGAGGCCCTCGAGACCGCCCGGAGGCGCGGAATCACCGTGACCGACGACACCGCCGCCTGCGGACTCATCGGGGCGCCGGTGGACCTGGTGGAGTGTCCCGATCCGAACCCCAAGGTGACCGTCCCCGCCGACCTTCGCTGGGTGGCTCTCTGGCTCTGACCGCGCCGGATCCCGATCCCATCCGACCCGTCGCTTGACTTGGGGTGCCCCGCTCCCCATGTTGACGCGCTCGACCGGCTTCGCGCACCGCGTGGCCCCGCCATTATGTCCAAGACGAAAGAGAAGAAGCCCGCTGCGAAGGCCCCTTCGAAGAAAGCCGCCCCGGTTCCGGCCAAGTCGGGAACCGACCTCCCCAAGGCTTCGGCCACCACCTCCCACAAGGGGTCTCCGAAGGGCGCCGGCGCGGCTCGTCAGGCCTCTTCGGCACCAGCCCGTGGTGCCCAAGGTGGATCGAGGAAGCCCGAAACTCCCAAGGCGGAAACTCACAAGGCGGATAAAGCCAAGGCCCGGGCCTCCAAGCCGGAGAAACCCTCCAAGCCCACCGCGGCAAACTCCCCGAAAGGACAGCTCAAGGGAACCTCGCTGGCGGCCGGCAAATCTCCTGCCCCGCCGAAGGCATCGGCAGCTCCCAAGCCTCAGGCGTCCCCCAAGGCCCAGCCTGCTCCGGCCGGCGGGCGATCCTCCACCGAGTCGAAGTCCGCCGACGCAAAATCCCAGAAGGCCGCCCGCTCCAACCGGCCCGACCGTCGGCCCCGCAAGGAGTCGGAGGCCGATGGGTCCGAGTCCGACATCGTGGTCCCCAAGGAGCCCCAGATGCCCGTGGGCCCGACGGCCAGCCAGTTGGCCCAGCTCGCGGCCGGGGATGCCGACGGTGCCGGGAACAACATCGGCACCATCAAGAACGCCTCCGGGGTGGACATCACCGAGAAGATCAAGGAACTGGTCCGGCAGTCCCAGGAGCAGGGCTATCTCACCCACAGCGACATCGGCGACGCGCTTGCCGACACGCCCATGTCGCCCGAGGAGATGGACGAGATCTACATCAAGCTCCGCAATCTGGAGATCGAGATCGTCGACCAGGCCGAGGTGGATCGACCGAAGGCCGCCGAGCAGGAGGAGGAGGAGGACAAGTCCCGCCTCGACATCCTCGACGACCCGGTGCGCATGTACCTCAAGCAGATGGGCCAGGTGCCCCTGCTTACCCGCGAGCAGGAAGTCGAGATCTCCAAGCGCATCGAGGAGAACGAAAACGAGGTCAAGCGGATCATCCATTCGTTCGGTTTCGCCGGCAAGGAGCACATCGCCCTGGCCGACAAACTGACCTCCGAACCGCCCAAGGAGCGCTTCGACCGGGTCATCGTCGACAAGAAGATCGAGGTCCGTGAGGAGCATCTCAAGACCCTTCGCAAGCTGACCAAGGACGTCCGCGCCATCGACCAGCAGGTCGACGAGCACTGGAGGGTCCTCCAGGAGGAGGAATCCAAGACCAAGCGCGAGAAGATCCTCGCCGAGTTCCGCAAGCTCGACGACAAGCTCCAGAAGTCCTTCCCCAAGTTCTACTACAAGCAGAAGGTCATCGAAGAGATGTCCCTGGTCGCCGAGAACATCCACGAGAAGTTCCAGACCTCGGTGCGGTCGATCAAGGACCTTGAGCCCCAGCGGCGCCTGGCCCAGGCCCAGGCGATCATCCACGCCGAGGAGCGGAAGATCAAAGCCCTCGAGGAGTTCGTGCGCATGTCGCTCGACGAATACACGACGGCCTTCAGCCAGCTGAAGCACTTCGAGCGCAAGGCCCTCCAGGCCAAGACCGAGATGGTCGAGGCCAACCTGCGGCTGGTGATCTCGATCGCCAAGAAGTACACCAACCGCGGTCTGTCGTTCCTTGACCTCATCCAGGAGGGCAACATGGGCCTCATGAAGGCCGTGGAGAAGTTCGAGTACCGCCGCGGCTACAAGTTCTCGACCTACGCCACCTGGTGGATCCGCCAGGCCATCACGCGGTCCATCGCCGACCAGGCACGCACCATCCGCATCCCGGTGCACATGATCGAGACGATCAACAAGCTGATGCGGGTACAGAAGCAGCTCATCCAGGACTTCGGCCGCGAACCCACCCCGGAGGAGATCGCCGACGAGATGCAGATGCCCGTCGAGCGGGTGCGTGCCGTGCTCAAGATGGCCCAGCAGCCCATTTCGCTGCAGAGCCCGGTGGGCGATTCCGACGACACCAACTTCGGTGACTTCATCGAGGACAAGGCCGCCGAGAACCCCTCGGACATGACCAGCTACAGCCTGCTCAAGTCCAAGCTGGCCGACGTGCTCGACTCGCTGACGGAGCGCGAGCGCAAGGTGCTCGAGCTGCGCTTCGGCCTGCTCGACGGCTACAGCCGCACGCTCGAGGAGGTGGGCAAGCAGTTCAAGGTGACCCGCGAACGCATCCGTCAGATCGAGGCCAAGGCACTGCGCAAGATGCGCCACCCGACCCGCCTTCGGCAGCTCAATGGATTCCTCGAGGGCGAAGAGGCCCTGGTCTGAATCCCGAACCCCAAGCCCCGCCCTTCCGGCGGGGCTTTTCTCTGCCGCCAGCCCGACGTTCCATGACACCGGCCACCACCGTCCTCCTGCCCGCCAGCACCGTCCGGGATTGCCCGCCGGGTCCCCGCCCAACCGGATGGCTCGCGCTCCTGGCCTCGATGCTCGTGGCCCTCACCGCGTCGCAGGCGGCCGAGATCCGGCGGGAGGAACTCTTCGACGGCCCGGTACTCCACTGGGAGGTGCTCGTGCGGCGCACGGACTTGGCCAAACTGCGGAAATCCGGTGGACCATGGAACCGCCAGGCGGACGAGGACGCCCATGCCACCATCCGCGCCGGCGACAAGATCTGGACGAATGTCGCAGTCCACCTCAAGGGGGCGGCGGGCAGCTTCCGGCCGGTGGATGATCTCCCGGCGCTCACGCTGAACTTCGGCAAATTCCAGGAGGGGCAGACATGCCTCGGCCACCGCAAGCTGCACCTCAACAACTCGGTCCAGGACGCCGGCCGCCTTGACGAGATCCTGGCCTCCGAGATGTATCTCCAGTCCGGGGTGCCCACCCCGAGGGCGACGCGCGCGCTGGTCTCGCTCAACGGCCGCTATCTCGGCATCTACGTGCTCAAGGGGGGCTGGGACAAGCCCTTCCTCAAGCAGCACTTCGGCTCGTCCAAGGGCAATTTCTACGACCCGGGCTTCCTCAAGGACCTCGACGCGAACCTCGAGCGGGATTCCGGGGACGGCCCGGAAGACTGGTCCGATCTGGCCGCGCTCCGCCGAGCCCTCCAGGTCGAGGAGCCGTCTGAACGCCTCGAAGCCGTTTCCAGGAGCCTCGACCTCGACCGCATCACAACGCTCGGGGCCCTGCAGATCCTGCTCGACGACTGGGACGGCTACCTGCGCAACCGGAACAACTACCGGGTCTACCATGCCCCGGACTCCGACCGGCTCGTGCTGATGCCCCATGGCATGGACCAGCTCTGGAGGAGTCCGCGCGGATCCTTCAGCCCGCCCCTGACCAGCCTGTTGGGCCGACAATTGTTCTCCATGCCGGCGGTGGCCGAGCGCCTGAGCGGGCGCATGAGGGAGTTGACCAACTCGGTGTTCAGCCCGCGCTTCATGGATGGGATCGTCACCAACGCCCAGACCCGGTTGCGGGACCGCCTGACGCTGGAGGGGCGCGACGAGGAGTTCGAACCGGTGCAGCGGGCCGTGGAGGACACCGTCCGGCGGGCACGCCAGCGGATGGCCGCCTTTGCCGGGCAGCGTGTCCAGCCCGCCCAGGCCGCCCGCTTCGACGGGGACGGCCGCATGCGCCTGACCGGGTGGCAAGCCGGACCGGACGATGAGGTGGATCCGCAGCCCGCACCCCCGGCGCGCTCGACCGATGGCATGGAGGTCCTCCGGGTCGAGGCCGGCAGCGAGGGTACCCCGGTCTCCCTGAAGAAGAAGCTCCTGCTCCCCCCGGGACGATACCGCTTCGAGGCCAGGGTCCGGACCCGGGCGGTCAGCGGGTTTGGTGCCTGCCTCGACGCCGAGTGGGCCCGACGCAACCAACGGCTCGACGATGGGCAACCGCCGGTCCAGGGCCTGAGCGGCACGAGTGACTGGAGCATCCTCCGGCGCGAGTTGACGGTGCCAGCCCGGGGCGACTGGGGGCGTCGACGCCCGGGCGGAGGCGGAGGCGGAGCAGACACCCCCCGCGAGGTGACCCTGGTGGCGGAGCTGCGGGCCGATGCCGGGGTGGCCGAGTTCGACCCGGAAGGCTTCGTGCTGACCCGCCTCTGAACCGTCGGCGATGGGGTGGCCAGCCATCGAGTGGAGGACCGGCCAGCCAACCCGTTCCCTCAGGATCCGCCTCGACGGCTGGCGTTCCATGTCCGGCGAGCCTCCTGCCGGTGGCCCGAGTGGACCATCGGACGGGAGGACAGCCGGAACGGTTCAGATCAGTCGGGCTTGTGCACCGAGTGGCAGGCCTTGCAGTTCACGGCCGACTTGTAGGCGTCCAGGGCGCCCGCCTTGCCGGCGATCAGGTCATCGGCGGCCGCCTTGAGCGCCTTGGTCTTCTCGGTCCAGCTGGCCAGGTCACCCTTCGGCGGCTGGTTCAGCGCCAGCTCCTTGGTCAGGAAGGCCATCTTCTTGAAGTCGTCTGCATTGCCCTGCCCCTTGGCGATACGGGCCGAGAGCGACTCCTTGCCCTTGAAGCCGTCCTCCATGATGTGCTCGATCGAGAGCGAGGGTTTGGTCGCGGACGAGGAGGAGGAGGCGCAGCCGGCGGCCATCAAGGTCATGGCGGCGATGGCGACTCGGGCGGTGATGATGGACAATGGATGGGTCTTCACGGGGAATGGTGGATTCGTTTCGGCCCGATGGAATCCCAGCCGACCCCGGCGTTTCAAGACGTCAATCCACCGTCGGGCTGCGTCGGTTCGCCGCGGCGGGAGGCGGCTCCGCCGCGGCCGGCGTGCCGGTCACCTGGCTCGACACCTCGCCTAAGGCCAGCCGGGTGCGGAGGCGGGAC
>JBIKMQ010000153.1:0-5789 GCA_044359215.1 Candidatus Chromulinivoraceae bacterium | reverse complement strand
GACCTGCTGGGGATGCCGCCGTCGCCGGAGGCCCTGGCCGCCTTCGAGCAGGACACCGGCCCGGGAGCCTGGGACCGCGCGATCGATCGCCTGCTGGCCCAACCCCGGCACGGCGAGCGCTGGGCCAGGCATTGGCTGGACGTGGCCCGCTTCGCCGAAAGCTCGGGCTTCGAGCACGACTACGACCGTCCCGGGGCGCACCACTACCGGGATTTCGTCATCCGGGCCCTCAACGCCGACCTGCCCTACGACCGGTTCATCCACTGGCAGTTGGCCGGCGACGAATTCGAGCCCGACAACCCGATGGCCCTCATGGCCACCGGATTCCTCGGCGCCGGGGTGTTCCCCACGCAGATCACCGCCAACGAGGTCGAGCGCACGCGCTATGACGCGATGGACGACATGCTGTCGACCGCCTCCTCGGCCATGCTGGGCCTGACCGTCGGGTGCGCACGCTGCCACGACCACAAGTTCGATCCCATCGCCACCAGGGACTACTACCGGCTCTTGTCCACCTTCACCACCACCGTCCGCAGCCAGCGGCAGCTTGACCTCGACTCCGACGCGACCCGCCGGCGCCAGGCGGCCTTCGAGGCCGAGCACGCCCGGTTCAAGGCCGAGCTGGCCGACTACGAGGCGACCCGCCTGCCCGGTCGCTTCGAAGCCTGGCTGGCCTCCGGGGCCCCGGCCAAGACGCGGGCCAACTGGGAACAGCTCGAGTCGCCCGAGTGGACCTCCCAGGGCGGGGCCACCTTCCGCGCCCTGCCCGACGGGTCCTTCCTCGCCGAGGGGAAGAACCCCGATCAGGACACCTACACCGTCTCGGGGCGGAGTCCCTCGGGCCTGCTGCGCTCGCTGCGGCTGGAGGCCCTGCCCGACCCGAGCCTGCCCAAGGGCGGCCCCGGCCGGGCCGACAACGGCAACCTCGGCCTGAGCCGCATCCGGGTCTTCGTCCAACCGCTCTCCGGCGGCGAGCGCCGGGAGGTGCGCCTGGTGAAGCCGAGAGCCACCTTCGAGCAGAACTCGGGCAACCTCTCCATCGCCGGGTCCCTCGACAACGACCCCCACACGGGCTGGGCGGTGGATCCCAAGTTCGGCACGCGACAGGCCGCCATCTTCGACTTCGAGACGCCGGTGCGGATCCCCGGCGGCGTGCGCCTGACCGCCGAGCTGGAGTTCCGCGTCAACACCCGCCACCACATCGGCCGACCGCGTCTCTCGGTGAGCCCGGCCGCCGACGTCGGGTTCGACTCCGAGGGGATCCCCGCCGGCATCGCCGGGTTGCTGGAACGCCTCAAGGCCCCGGGCCGGGGCGCGGCCGCCCTGTCCGCCTCCGAGCGGACCACCCTCCTCGGCTGGTGGAAGACCACCGACGAGCGCTGGCGCGAGGTCCACGCCCGGGTCGAGGACCATGCCAAGGGCCGGCCCAAGCCGGTGCTCACCACGGTCCTCACCTGCCAGGAGGGCTTCCCGGCCGTCCGCATGCACACGCAGGGCGGCGACTTCCTTCCGGAGACCCACTTCCTGCACCGCGGCAGCACCGACCAGAAGCGCGGCGTGGCGACCCAGGGATTCCTGCCCGTCCTCATGCGCGGGCCGGAGTCGGAACCCCGGTGGCGCTGGCAACCGCCTGCCGGCGCCCCGTACTCGGGCCGCCGCCGCTCGCTGGCCCTGTGGATGACCGACACTCGGGACGGCGCGGGCCATCTGGCGGCGCGGGTGATCGTCAATCGGCTGTGGCAGCACCATTTCGGCCGGGGCCTGGTCGCCACGCCCAACGACTTCGGGGCCCAGGGCGCCAAGCCTTCGCACCCCGAGCTGCTTGACTGGCTGGCCGGCGAGTTGATCCGGGGAGGCTGGCGGCTCAAGCCCATGCACCGGTTGATGATGACCAGCCGCGCCTACCGGCAGACCTCGGAGCAGACCGAGGCCAAGGCCCGCAAGGACCCGGACGATGCGCTGGTTTCCCGGCATGTGCCCTCGCGCCTCGAGGCCGAGGCCATCCGCGACACGCTGCTCTGGATCACCGGCACCCTGGACGAGACTCCCTTCGGACCCGGCACCCTCTCGGAGTCAAGCCAGCGGCGGAGCATCTACTTCATGGTCAAGCGCAGCCAACTGATCCCGGCCATGCAGGTCTTCGATTCCCCGGAGCCGTTGGTCAGCCAGGGGATCCGCCCGGCCACCACCGTCGCGCCGCAGGCCCTGTGGCTCATGAACAACCCGCGGGTGCGCGAATGGGCGTCCCGATGGGCCGGGCAGATGGCGGGCGACCGAGCCGCGACCCCCGATCGATGGATGCCGGCGGCCTACCGGCGGGCCTTGCAGCGGACGCCGACCGCGGCGGAGTCCGAGGCGTCCCTCGAGTTCCTCGCCCGGCAGACCGATCGCTACCGCAAGGCGGGGAACCCCCAGCCTGAGATCCTCGCGGCAACCGACCTGCTGCACGCGCTCCTGAGCCTCAACGAGGTGATCTATGTCGACTGACGGGCTCCCATCGTCCGCGTCCAGGGCCCCGGGTCGTTGCCTGTGGATGCTGCTGGGCCTGATGCTGGCGCTCGCCGGATCGGACGCGGTCCAGGCCGCAACCCAGGTCAGGCGCCCGGCGCTCAACGTCGTCTTCATCCTCGCCGACGACCTGGGCTGGGGAGAGCTGGGATGCTACGGCCAGAAGAAGATCCCCACACCCCACCTCGACCGTCTGGCCTCGCAGGGCATGCGCTTCACCCGGCACTACAGCGGGGCCCCGGTGTGTGCCCCGTCCCGGTGCGTCCTGCTCACCGGCCGACACCTGGGCCATGCGGAGATCCGCGGAAACCTCCAGGCCAAGACGGCCTTTCCGCAGTTCGACGAGGGCCAGTACCCGCTGAGCGCCCGGGCCCTGACCGTCGCACAGGTCTTCCGCAGGGCCGGGTACACCACCGGGGCCATCGGCAAGTGGGGCCTCGGCCCGGTGGGCAGCACGGGCGACCCGAATGCGCAGGGCTTCGACCTCTTCTTCGGCTACAACTGCCAGTCTGTCGCGCACAGCTACTACCCGTCGCACCTCTGGCGCAACGCCGAGCGCATCCCCCTCAACGACCCGCCCATCCCGGGACACCGGCCGCCGGCGAAGGGAGAGGTCCGGATGGAAGACCATCTGGGCTCGCAGTACGCCCCGACCCGCATGGTGGCCGAGGCCGAGCGCTTCATCGCCGACCATCGCCATGCCCCGTTCTTCCTGTACCTGGCGTTCATCGAACCGCACCTGGCGATGCATCCGCCCAAGGCCTCGGTGGACCGGTTCCCGGCCTCGTGGGATGACGGCCAGCCCTACCGGGGCCAGAACGGCTACCTTCCCCACCCACGCCCGCGGGCGGCCTATGCGGCGATGATCTCGGACCTCGACGACCACGTGGGCCGGGTGCTCGCGGCGCTCGACGCGGCCGGGTTGGCCGGGCGCACGCTGGTCGTCTTCTCCAGCGACAACGGCACCACCCATCCGGCAGGCAAGGATCCCCGCTTCGGCACGGGGGGCGTGGACGCCGACTTCTTCCACAGCACGGCCGGACTGCGCGGGTACAAGGGCTCGGTCTACGAGGGTGGACTGCGCGTGCCGCTGATCGCGCGGCTCCCGGGCCGCATTCCCGCCGGCTCGGTCGACGACCGGCCGGGCTATTTCGCCGACTGGTTCCCGACGCTCTGCGAGGCGGCCGGTCTCGAGGTCCCGCGCGGCCTCGACGGTCGGAGCCTCTGGCGGCGGCTGGGCGGACGACGGGACTCCGGCCGGCGGCGCCCGATGGTCTGGGTCTTCCCGGAGTACGGCGGGCAGGTGGCCGTGCGAATGGACGACTTCAAGGCCGTGCGCCAGCGGCTCAAGACCGCCCAGCCCGGACCCTGGGAGCTCTACGACCTGAAGGCCGACCCGAATGAGCGCTACGACCTGTCGGCACGCCACCCCGGCCTCATCGCCCGCGCCGAGGCCATCCTCCGCGACGAGGTGACCGAGAACCCCGTCTTCCCCGTGCCCATCCCGGGCCTGATGCCAACGCCCGCCAAGATCCCCACGACCCCATGAACCCGCACCCTGCCCTGCACGGCCATCTCTCGCGCCGCGACCTGTTCCGCCGCGCCGGCCATGGCGCCGGCCTGCTCGCCTTGGCCGGCCTGCTCGACCAGGACCGCCTCCTGATCCCGGGGGCGCTGGCCGGGCCGGCGGCCGATCCGCTGGCGCCGCGACCGCCCCAGCTCCGCACCCGCGCCAAGTCGGTGATCTGGCTCTTCATGAATGGCGGCCCGAGCCAGGTGGACACCTGGGACTACAAGCCGGAGCTCATCCGGCAGCACGGCCAGGAGCTGCCCGGCTTCGACAAGAAGACCGGCTTCTTCACCGAGTCGGTGGGGCCCCTCATGAAATCGCCCTTCGCCTGGGCGCAGCACGGCCAGAGCGGCACCTGGGTCAGCGACCTCTTCCCGCACCTTTCCCGCCATGTGGACAAGATGGCCTTCCTGCATTCCTGCCACACCGAGTCCAACAACCACAGCCCGGCCCTCTTCATGATCAACACGGGCTCGACGCGCATGGGATTCCCGTGCGTCGGCTCGTGGATGACCTACGGCCTGGGCAGCCAGAGCCGCGACCTTCCCTCCTTCGTGGTGATGAGCGACCCGCTCGACCGCGGACTGCCCAAGGGCCATGCCAGCAACTGGGGCGCCGGATTCCTCCCGAGCGTGTACCAGGGCACGTGGCTGCGTCCCAAGGGCGACCCGATCGACAACCTGCACCGGCCGGCCGGCATGGACGCCGAGGCCCAGCGCGCGCAGCTCGACCTCATGCGCTCGCTCAACCAGCACCACCTGGCGCAGGCCGGGTCCGGGGGGGAGCTGGGCGCGCGCATCGAGAGCTTCGAGCTGGCCTACCGCATGCAGACCGCCGCGCCCGAGGCCTTCGACATCCAGAGCGAGCCCGCGCATCTGCAGCGCCTGTACGGGTTGGACCAGGCGCACTGCAAGCACTTCGCCGCGCAGTGCCTCATGGCCCGTCGCATGGTCGAACGTGGCGTGCGCTTCGTTCAGATCTACTCCGGCGGCATGGACAACCAGCGCAGCTGGGACGGCCACGAGGACCTCGTGGGCAACCACCGGGGGTTTGCCCGCGAGACCGACCAGCCGATCGCCGGGCTGCTGGCCGACCTCGAGCAGCGGGGCCTGCTCGACGAGACCCTGGTGATCTGGGGCGGCGAGTTCGGCCGCCTGCCCGTCTCGCAGAAAGGCGGCAACCCCGGCCGCGACCACAACCCCCACGCCTTCACCTACTGGCTGGCCGGCGGCGGGGCGCGCGGCGGGGTCCATCACGGGCAGACCGATCCCTTCGGCCACAAGGCGGCGGTGGACAAGGTCAGCGTCAACGATCTGCACGCGACCATCCTGCACCTCATGGGGCTGGACCATGAGCGGCTCACCTTCTTCACCAACGGGCGCAACTTCCGGCTCACCGACGTGGCGGGCGAGGTCGTCCGGTCGGTCGTCGCCTGAGCGGGAACCGCACCGGATCCCTGGCGGGATCAACACCGGCATTGGATTCGCGGCGATTCGGGATCATCTTCCGCCCGACTTGGGCGGGGAACGGCCTGGAAGCCACGCCCCGCCTCGCCCGGGTCCTGACGTCCCACCGATTCCATGTCCCTGAAACGCACCCCCCTCTTCGCAGCGCATCAGCAACTCGGCGGCAAGCTCATCGAGTTCGGCGGCTGGGAGATGCCCGTCCAATACACCTCCATCGCCCTAGAACACCACGCCGTGCGCCGGGC
>JBIKMQ010000152.1:0-5792 GCA_044359215.1 Candidatus Chromulinivoraceae bacterium | reverse complement strand
CGCCCGAGGCGTCCGGATCGCAGGCCGCCCGGGCCTCTAGAAGGTGAAGGTCCACTCCACCCAGGCGTAGAGGGCGTCGCCATTGGGGTTGGCGTTCGGGGCCCGGTCCAGGAACGACCCCTTGAAGAGCGCGGTGACGCCGGTGTCGAGGCGGCAGTTGCCTGGCACCACGTCCCACCGCACCCGGCCCTCGAGCTGCTGGCCGACGAAGGACCCGGAAAGGCCGGATGGGTCGCGGACCCCGGCGGCGGTGAACGTGTCGGAGGCATTCTCGAGCCAGACCCATCGGTGACTGATCGAGGTCTCGATGCGTCGGAACGGCACGACCGACGCCCGCACCTCCGGCGAGCGGAGGTTCGACCGGGCGATGGCGCCATAGATCCCGGTCGGGCCGAACTCGAAGCGACGCGCCCCGAAGAGCGAGTCGAACCGGCCGTTGCGGCCATCCCCGGGGTCGGAGTCGCCGCTGGCCTGGTCGAGCCGGATGCCGAGCCGCGGCCGGAAGGAGGACTCCCAAGTGTAGCCGGCGCCGGCCTGGAACATCCAGGCCGTGTGGTCCAGGTCGACGACGGATCCGGCCGACGCCCGGGACGATCCGCGCTGCAAGGCGGCCTCGACCTCGAAATCCCACCTGCCGGGTCGGGCGTTGCGGAAGAACCGGCCTCCCCCGGTGTGCAGCCGGCGGTGCCGTCGCGCCGGGTCCCGGTCCTCGAAGAGGCCCAGCCAATAGGCCTCCAGCCGCGCGTCGACGGCCAGCGGAGCCGAGGTGGCGTAGAGGCCGTGCAGCTGCTGGCCGAAGCTCTGGGAATCGGCGACCACCTGCTGGTCGAGCAACGACTCCACATCCTCCGGCAGCCGGCGCACGGGCAGCAGCGCAAAGGTCCGGATCGAGCCGCCCGAGTCGGAGGTCCACAACCAGTCCACGCCGGTGAAGGCGTTGATGGTGTTCCGGTAGGCGTTGCGCGCGACCAGCCGCCGGTTGCCCAGGTCGAGGGTCTCCCGGCCCACGAGGAGCCGGTGCGAGCCACCGGACCCGAGCGGTCCGGCGTTCCAGCGGAGATGGGCCTGAAGCACGTCCACGGTGTTGACCTGGCCGGTGTCGATCGGGCTCCCGGCATCCGAGAGGTACTGGCGGCTGTCCATGAGCTCGGCCACGGCACCCAACGGTTCGGTGCGGATCTGGCCGAGCAGGCTGGTGCGCAGCGCCAGCGCCTGGTCGCTCCCGGGCCGTCCGGCTCGGAACTGGTTGCCGAGCGACTCGTAGCGGATCCGGTGTTCCCCCCCGAGGTCCGCCCAGTCGGGCAGGTCGAGGGCCGAGCGCAGGCGCCATGGCGTCGGCTCGGCGGCCAGACCCGACACCGCGCCGAGGAGAGGCAGGAGCAAGGCGAGGAATCTTCCA
The DNA here is from genome assembly GCA_044359215.1 of Candidatus Chromulinivoraceae bacterium. Classification (GTDB taxonomy): domain Bacteria; phylum Verrucomicrobiota; class Verrucomicrobiia; order Limisphaerales; family UBA9464; genus SXXZ01. Next base: position 4,393 of record JBIKMQ010000152.1, on the reverse strand, counting down.
GGGCCGGACGGAGGATGCATCATGGGAGGCCCCGGAAGGAGCGGGCGGGCGGCATCCAACGCTGACCGCCGGATCCAAGGAAGGTTTTTTCCGGCCGCCGACCAACAAAACCCTCGACGTCCCCGGTGGGCCGCGGGATACCGCAGCCGTGACGCAACCCGTGCAGCGACCCCGGTTCAAGGAACCCGTCCGTCCGGATGCCGGATCGTGGATCCGCTTCCCGGGGAGGTGGTTTGCCCGTGGTTTCGGCCCGGTGGAAGCCGGGTCGCCGTCGACGATTCCCAGCCGGGCTCTCCGGCTCTCCGTGGCGCCATGAAACTGGTCTTCTCCGAGGCGGAGGCGGACCCGGATCGCTACGTCTATCCCTATGTCGTCTGGGCCTTTCCCGAGGAAGGTGAGACGCCGGCCGACCTGTTCGAGGCGGGATTCCTTCCCTCAATCCCTGACCTGTCGAGATTCTACCTCGCACGCCAATTGCGGGTGCCGTTGGCACCGTGGCGTCCCACCTCCGAGAACCGGCGCGTGCGACGCAAGGTCGGCGATCTGCGCTGCGAGCTGGTGCCCAGGGCCCGCTTTGAGATCACCCCGGAACGCCGGTCGGCCTGGCTGGCGTTCGCGGAGGCTCGTTTCGGTCCCGGGATCATGCCGGGCTCCCGGCTGGACCGGCTGCTGGGCGGCCGGGTGATCACCCACCTGCTGGTGTTCCGTGAGGGCCGGGACGACGGCCCGGAATGCGGTGTCGCGTTGCTCCACCTCGAGTCTCCCCGGATGGCCTACTACTACTACGCCTTCTACGATCTGGACTCGTCGGGAAGGAACCTGGGCATGGCGATGATGATCCGGGCCGTCGAGTGGGCTCGCGACCACGGCCTGGGACACCTTCATCTGGGCACCTGTTACTCCGAAAAGGCGCTCTACAAGACGCAGTTCGATCCGGTCGAATTCTTCAACGGTCACCGCTGGTCCCGGGACCTCGGCGAGCTGAGGCACCTGCTTCGGACGCGTCCGGCCACCCATCGGCTGGAGTCGGCCGAGTATCTGGCGTTCCTCGAAGGAGGGCTGGAAGGAACCGTGTCGCGGTCTCCATTCCGAGTGCATCCTCCTGCCCGCACCGCGTAGGATCCCGGGCAATCGAAGGCCACCGGGGCGCGGGACCCACCCGGCCGATCCGACCGTCTTGGAGTTCGAGTCGGCCGGAGGCGTTCAAGCCCTGCGCCTGGCCAGAAAGGTCATCGCGCGCTTGCCGGGCATGAACAGGTAGGCACCCCCCCGGACGGTGACGAAGCGCGGCAACGGGGCGGTGCGCCAGTCGTGGTTGTTTCCGGGGATGTGCAGCGCGGAGGGGTCGTCGGGATGACCATTGTCGCCGATCAAGGGATCGCGGCTGCCTGAAAGGCCGTTGAATCGAGGGTTGTTGGCCCAGACCTGCTGCATGAACTCGAACTGGCTCCTGATGCTCGCGTTGATGCAGAAGAAATGCAGTCCCCGATCCTTCCCATCGTCGCACAGACCCAGGATCGCGCGCAGGCCCTGCAGGTCGTCGATCCGGTCCAGGACGCGCAGATCGAACAACGGGGGACCGTAGGGCTTGCCGCGCCGGAGGATTTGGTGGCGGGCATTCATGCGAAGCGATTCCGACGGACCGGCGGGCCGGATCATGTCCCTCGGACCGGTGCGCCGGATGTGCGAGCCGAAGGGGCAGCCCCGCCCGACCGGATCGGCCTTGGCGAAGGTGAAGTCGTTGGCGTTCGACAGGGTCGGATTGTCGGATTCCGGGGCAATGGTCAGTGGCGCACCGCTGGGCCAACGACCGACGATTTTGGAGGCCAGGCGGACCATGAACATCGGGTCCGCCACCCCGAGCCGACGGATGGATTCGGCCTCCATGAACCGCCAGAAGGTCGCCACATGCTGAGCGAGCTTGCGGTAGACGACGAACGTGCCGTTCATCCCGAAATCCCGCCGGCCGGCATGGATCGGGTTGGCGGAGTCCGGGAGCAGCCCGTCCGGATCATCCGCCGCCGACACCAACGGGTTGACCGTGTGGTAGCCGTACTCGTTGACGTAGCCGAGGATGAATTCTCCGGTGTTCAGTCCGGAACCGCCCCGTTGGACGCCCTTGATCTGGGGCTGGCTGATGCCGTCTCGGAACCCGAAGTGTTCCTTGCTGTCGGCCGGCCTGGAGCCGAGTTCGCGAGCCAGGACGCCGGTGCCGTGGCAGGACCCGATCCGCTCCTCCCAGAGGCTCCGGAGCCGTTCGAGGGACTCGGCGGTCTTCGCGTGGAGGATCAGGACCGCATCGACCGACGGGGTGCCGGGACCGCCGATCTGCCAGGTTTCCGGAGCGCTGGTGCCGGTGTCGCCGAGCTGGAGGTCGCTCCGTGAATTGGAGCCGGCACCCTCGAGAAATTCGGAGGGAAAGGTGTCCAGGCAGTCCCTGGGAAGGCCCAACGCCTCCAGGCCGGTCTTCGAAATAGCCACGTTGACCGCGACTTCCGGCCGTTCCTTCGCCTGGCCGGGAGCCCGCCGCCAGGATCCCGCGAACGTCACGTCGGCGAGGGCCAGGCCCAGCCAATCCCGAGCGCCTGCCGCGTCCCCGAAGTGGAGGAAGTAGAACGCGCTCTCCGGCAGGTGCTTGTAGCCGCTGGTGATGAAACCTTGAATGTCGGCCCGGGCTTCCGGGGACAGGGTCGGGTCGGGAGGGGCCTCAGGTGGCATCGGGGGAAGGGTCTTTGGGATTCCGGACATCAGGGCCTCGCGAAGCCGGGGTGCTCCTTGGCCAGTAGGCGCACCGCCCAGCCGTATCTGCGGGCGAAGGTTCGATCGTCGATCAGGTTGAGCACCGAGGTCTGCTCGTAGGCGCTGTAGAAGACATTGGAGGACACCTGATGCTGTCGGAGGAACTGCTTCAGCGCGACGACATCCTGCGCTCCGGCCCGGGGGTAATCCGGGGCCGACATCCAGAGCGCGTCGAGGCCCGAGAGGATCATCTCGGCAAACTCGTCGATGTAGTTCTCCCAGGTCCCGTCATAGTTGCTGACCATCAGCAGCCGCCTTCCCTCGTCCAGCAAGGCCCATCGGACGGTGTGGATCGTGCTGATCCCGACCAGCGAACCGGGCGGCGACAGCCGGCGGGCCGTGAACTCCACCAAGGCAAGAACCGCCTTCAATCTCGGCAGGTGGTCCGGGTGGACGTCCGTGACGAGTGTCAGCTGATTCTGTTGGATGACGTTCTCAGGGGGGCTGTCCGGATCGTGGGTGGCGGGCGGCTGCGGCTGGGGGACCGCGGCCTGGCTGAATGGACTCGGGGCCGGCATCGGCTGGTTTCCGACCAGCCGGTTGAAGAGCCCGATCACCCGGATTCGGTCCAGCGTCTTGGCGATTTGCCGGCCCGCAGCGTACACCTCCCGAACACCCAACCGGCGGGAAACCCGGATGAATTCCAGCGGCACAAGGAAGCTCACCCACAGGCATTTCCAGGGCATCGAGATCACGGTCCATGCCCGGTGCAGGGCCGTTGCCAGAAGCTTCAGGGCCGGCAAAGCCCAAAAGACGTCCCGGGCTTCCGGCTTGGCGAGGCACTCCTGGAACCAGGCCTGAAGGCTCATGCAGGCCTGGAGCTGCGCCAGGTTGTCCCCTCGGAACGCGATGAAATAGGCATCCGGCGTCACCAGATGTCGGCGCATGAAGTCGGCAAATCCCCCGTATCCCGTGTACCCCTCGCAGCAACCCCACAGTGCATCGGGCTTCGGGGAGAGACTGAGCAGTTCCTCCAGATGCCGATCCATCGGACCGTCGTAGTCGGTCGCCAGCAACAACCGCTTCCGACCCGGTCCGCGCCCGGGGTCCTCGAGCAGGCCGATCCTGGCGAAGTGGATCGACTGGCTGCTGGTGAACTCGATGTGCAGGTCCTGGCGCTCTCCCAGCCGGCTCTTGCCCTTGATGTTCCTGCCAAACGCGTTGAGGCGTTGGCGCAAGCAGGTCTCCTCCCCGGTAATGACCGGGATCAAGACAAGCATTCCTTCGCGGGGCATACGCTCATTCCGGATCCGGGAGATGCGTCGCCGGGCGCGGCTCCAGAGATTCGCGGCCTGGGAAGATCTCCCGGTTGTCGGTCGTCACCACGGTGGGTTTCCCAGCCCCCTGGGAACGACCCGGGTCCTCGACGATTCCACCGACCATGGGATTTCCTTCGGCTCGTCGGTCCTCGTGGAGGCGGAGCGTTCGAGGGGGCTTCTTTGCAACAGGGGACGAAGCCGAGGGTGGTATGTCAAGGCGTTGATGCCCCCGGCAAGCGTGCCCACGCGGTGGTCTGGGCAGGAGATTTCGATCAGGCTCGCAAGGCGGCCGGAGCGAACTCGTCGGCGTGGTAGGAGCTGCGGACCAGCGGGCC
>JBIKMQ010000151.1:0-5796 GCA_044359215.1 Candidatus Chromulinivoraceae bacterium | reverse complement strand
GCCTGACCCTCGACGCCAACCTGCAATACGTGGCCGAGAACGCGCTCCAGAAGTCCATGGGACGGCTCCGGCCGAACTGGATGTCGGCGATCCTCGTCCGCCCGTCGACCGGTGAGATCTTGGCCCTCGCCAATGCCACCGACCCGAGGTACGTCCCGGCACAACGGCCGGGAACCCCTCCCCCGACGAATGGACCGGCCAAGCCGAGGCACCGCAACCATGCGGTCTCCGAGCTGGTCGAGCCCGGCTCCACCTTCAAGCTGGTGACCTACGCCGCGGCCTTCGAGGCCCTCCCCGGGCGCTCGTTGACCCCCGAATCGCGCATCGATTGCGAGGGAGGCCTCTGGCACCCGCCGGCGGGACGCCGCAAACCCATCGCCGACGCCCGGGGCCACAAGCTCCACACCGCGACCCTCGAGGAGGCCTTCGCGGCCTCGTCCAACGTGGGCGCCGCCAAGCTCGGGTACGCCCTGTGGGATCCGGCGGCCCCGCCGCGCGGCACGGCCCTGGTGCGGTATGCCGACACCTTCGGACTGCTGCGACGGACGGGCATCCTCTGCGGCGGGGAACCGAACCCCCGGATCCCCGCCTGGGACGGCCTCGGAACCCAGCTCATCCTCTCCTACGGCTACGGCATCTACACCACCCCGCTGCAAATCGCCATGGCCTACGCGGCGGTCGCCAATGACGGCATCCTGATGGAACCGATGCTGGTGAAGTCGGTGGAAACCCCCTCCGGCGGCATCATCCGCAACCTGGCTCCCCGGCAGGTCGGCCGCGTGGTCAGCCCCGAGACGGCCCGGCACCTCGTCCGGCTCATGACGGCCGTGGTGGGGCCCAAGGGCACCGGCAAGGACGCGACGATGGACGACTACACCGTCGCCGGGAAGACCGGGACGGCCAACAAGATGACCAAGGAGCACATGGAGTCGGGGATCACCGCACACTTCAGCACCTTCGTCGGGTTTCTCCCGGCCGAGAACCCCCAGATTTGCCTGCTGGTCTGCGCCGACGAGCCCAAGGGTTCGGATGGGCGCGCCGCCTACGGGGCAGCCTGCGTGCCCGTCTTCAAGGAGATCGTCCGTGAGACGGCAAGCTACCTCACGATCCCGCCGTCCCCCACGGCCACGGTGAACACGCTGGCTGCCGGATCCGGGGGCCATCCGACGCGCCCATGAGCCCACTCCCCATGGAAGCCACGCTCCCGGAAACCGAGGCCCCGCCGGGCTCCACCGGCCGCCTCGAGGACACCGGTTCGTTCCCTGACCCAACCCGGGCGACGCCGGGGTGCGGCACCTCGGCTCACCGGCGTCACCAGCGGACCGGACCCGCCCCTCGGCAGACCTCCCGCGGCGCGGTGGCGACCGCTTCGGGGGCGGCGGCACGGCATCCACTGGAACGGCTGGACCTCTGTCGCATCCCCCGCCAAGGACGGGTCTCCGCAGCCACCGCGGCCCTGCTCCACGGGCTCCTGGTCCAGGCGGGCAGGCGCCCGGCCCTGCTCACCCCGGAAGGTGGACGCATCGCCGACCGGCTCTTCCCCCAGCGTCCGATGCGCGACGAGGCCCCCGAGTGGGCTCGCCTCCTGGCCACCCATGTGCGTTGGGGCGGCGACTGCCTGGTGGTCGAGGAGGATGCCGAGATCGAGGCCCTGATCCAGGAGGCCCGGCCCCGTGCGCGGGTCGAGTCGACCGCCACGGGCCGCGTCCGGCTGGAGGCTCAGGCCCTGCACTGGAGGGGAACCCGTCTCCGGGTCCTCGGCCTGCCCGGGACACCGGAACGGACGGCCCACCTGCCGCTGGTCGGCACCTCCAACCTTCGGGGGCTCGAGGCCGCCCTCGACCTCGCGCTGGCGGCCGGATGCCCGGTCCCGCGTGCGCTCGGCGCCCTGCCCCTGCTCGAGCCGCCCCCGGGGCTCCTCGAGCCCGTGCCGGCCGGTCAACCCTTCGCGGTGTTCATCGACCGGGCCTCCTCGGCGACGGAGCTCGCCGCACTCCTTTCGGAGGTGCGCGCCCTCGGTGGCCGAAAGATTCGCCTGGTCGCCGGGATCCGCGGCACCTCGGGTGCGTCGGACCGGATGGCCCTCGGGGCCGCCGCGAGGGCGGCCGACGAGGTGGTCTTCACGTCGGACAACCCGGGCCATGTCCCGGCCGCAGGGATCCTCGCCGATCTCCAGCTCGGCTTCGGCGGAGGCGCCCTCGAGGAACCCGACCGCCACGAGGCCATCCGCGCCGCGATCCGCGGCGCCCGGGCCGACGACGTTGTGCTGATCGCCGGCAAGGGGGCCCTGTCGTTCCAGGAGGTCCGCGGCTCGGTCGTGCCGTGGGACGACCGGCTTCACGCCCGGGATGCGCTGGCCTCCCGCGGCTGGGTGGGGGACAGCCTATGACCAGTCCTTCCCGCCCCCATCTCCTGGGTGTCCTGGCCGGCCTGTTCCTGGCGGCCGGTCTGGTGCTGTCGTCGTTGCTGCTCACGCGGACCTGGCTCAAGGTCGCAGACGCCGAGTCGATCACCGTCACCGGCTCGGCCCGGCGCAACATCCAGTCCGACCTCGTGGTCTGGCGCGGGACGATCACCGTCGAGAGCGGCACGCTGCTCGAGGCGCAGGCCCTGCTGGCCACCCAGGAGGCGACCACCCGGGCGTTCCTGTCCGCCGAGGGCGTGACCAACGCGCAGTTCCACCCCATCGCCATCCAGCGTGTCCAGGTCCGCGCGGGCAAGCAGGCCGCCGACGGCGAGGATGGTGCCGAGGCCGCGTCCTCGAGGTTCCGCCTCAGCCGCACGGTCGAGGTCCGCTCGGGCGCCATCGACACGGTGCTGGCGATGGATGCCCGTGCGTCCCAGCTGGTCACCCAGGGCATCGAGTTCACGGCGGGCGCGCCGGAATTCATCTGGACGAAGGCCGGCGAGGCGAAGATCGAGATGCTGGCCGACGCCTCGCGCGACGCGCTCGCCCGGGCCGAGCAGATCGTCTCGCCCGGCGGCCGGCGGATCGCCCGGCTGCGCTCCGCCAAGATGGGGGTCTTCCAGATCACCCCCCTCCACTCCACGCAGAACACGTGGGACGGGATGAACGACACCACCTCCCGGGAGAAGACCGTCACCGCGGTCGTCAATGCGAGCTACGCCCTCGACTGATGGAACCCCGGACACTCCAGAGCATCGCCGACGACTCCCTCGGGACGGTCCATCCCCCGACGGCCGGCGGTGTCCGCATCGCGGGGATCTGCACCGACTCGCGCCGGCTGCAGGCGGGCCAACTCTTTGTCGCGCTGCGCGGGGAACGCTTCGACGGGCACGCGTTCCTCGGCGACCCCGCCCTGGCCTCGAGGGCCGCGGCCGTGCTGGTGTCGGAGGGGCGACGGGACGAGGTGCCGGAGGGGATGCCGGCGGTGCTGGTCGGCGATCCGCGGACGGCCCTGGGCGCGATCGCCGCGGCCCACCGCAGGCGGCTCACGCTGCCGGTCGTCTGCGTGGCCGGGTCCAACGGCAAGACCACCACCAAGGAACTGCTGGCCGCCGTGCTGGCGACGCGCTTCCGGACCCAGCGCTCCGAGGCCAGCTTCAACAACGACATCGGGGTGCCCTTGAGCCTCCTGGCCGTCGACGCCTCCCACGAGGTGGCCGTGCTCGAGGCGGGCACCAACCATCCGGGCGAACTGGCTCCATTGGTCCGCATGATCGGCCCCACCTTCGGGGTCGTCCCCCAGATCGGCCGCGAGCACCTGGAGCACTTCGGCGACCTCGAGGGGGTGCTGGAGGAGGAGAGCGCGCTGGCGAAGGCACTGCCGGCGGAGGGCGTGCTGTTCCTCAATGGCGACTGTCCCGCCGCCTGCCGGCTGGCCGACCTCACCCGGGCCCGGGTGGTGCGGACCGGTTGCGGGCCCGGCCATGGCTGGCGAACGCACACGCTCAAGACGGACTGGGACGGCACACGGTTCCGGCTGGAGGCGCCAGACCCCCGATGGACCGGCACCTACGCGGTGGGTGTCCCCGGACGGCACATGGTCTCGAACGCCGTCCTGGCGATCGCCGTGGCGGCGGAACTGGGCGTGGACCCGGGAGCCGCCCGGGAGGCCCTGGCCGGGTTCCACGGTGCCCGCCAGAGGCTCCAGGGATCAGAGCGCCGCGGCATCCGCTGGCTCGACGACACCTACAACGCCAACGCCGACTCGACGCTGGCCTCGCTGCGCACGCTTGCCGACCTGCCCTGCCGGGGCCGCCGGATCGCCGTCCTGGGCGACATGGCCGAGCTGGGCGAACATACCGCCGCGGCCCACCGGGAGGTCGGCGCCGAGGCCAGCCGTCTGGGCATCGACCTCCTGGTCTGCGTCGGTCGGTCGGCCGCGCACACGGCCTCCGGGGCCGGCGACCCGGACCGGGTGCTCAGCTTCCCGGACGTCGAGAGCGCCGTGCCCGCCCTGCGCCCCCTCCTCAGGCCCGGCGACTGCGTGCTGGCCAAGGCCTCGCGGAGCAGCCGTCTCGAGCGCCTGCTCGAGTCGTTGGCGTCCGAGCCGTCCGGAACCCCGATCCCCGGCTGAACGCACCATGCTCTACAAGCTTCCAGAACTGTTCCCGACGGTCCCATGGACGGTGTTCAAGTACGTCACCTTCCGAAGCGCCGGCGCGGCGGTGACCGCCCTCGTGCTCAGCTGGCTGATGGGGCCGCGGATCATCGAGGCCCTGCGCAACCTCAAGTTTCGTCAGGACTACCAGCCCAAGGATGTCCGCCATGCCGGTGACGCCACCGCCGCCTCGGCCGATCTGGCCAAGCGGGGCACCCCGACCATGGGTGGTCTCCTGATCCTCCTCTCGCTGGACATCTCCGTGCTGCTCTGGGCACGGCCCAACGCGCTGGTGGTGTTGACGCTGCTCACCCTCATGGTGCTGGCGTTCCTGGGGTTCTACGACGACTGGCTGAAGGTCACCCGCCAGAACGCCGCCGGGGCCAGGTCCCGGGTCAAGTGGATCGTCCAGTGCCTGCTGGCCGTCGGCGTGGGCGTCTACCTGTGGCAGCTGCCCTCGACCCGTGCTCTGGTAACGGAGATCCAGGTGCCCTTCTTCAAGGACCCGGTGCTCGGCGCGGTACCATGGATCGGCATCCCCCTGGTGGCGCTGACGCTCGTCGGCAGCTCGAACGCGGTGAACCTGACCGACGGCATGGACGGCCTGGCCATCGGCTGCACGCTCATCGTGGCGATGGTTATGCTGATCCTCACCTACCTGGCCGACAACGTGAAGCTGGCCACCTACCTGCAGATCCCCCACGTGCGCGGTGCCAGCGAGCTGACGGTGGTCTGCGCCGCCCTGATCGGCGCCTCGCTGGGATTCCTCTGGTTCAACTGCCACCCGGCCGAGGTCTTCATGGGCGACACCGGTTCCCTGGCCCTGGGCGGGGCCCTAGGGTTGATGGCCGTGCTGATCCACCAGCCGTTGGTGCTGCTGATCGCCGGAGGGGTCTTCGTCGCCGAGGCCGGCAGCGTGATGCTGCAGGTCGGCTGGTTCAAGTACACCCGTCGCCGGTGCGGCGAGGGGCGGCGGATCTTCCTCATGGCACCGATCCACCACCATTTCCAGAAGCTCGGGTGGAAGGAGTCGAAGATCGTCACCCGCTTCTACATCGCCGGCATCCTCTGCGCCGTGGTGGCGCTGAGCACCCTGAAGATCCGATGAACGCGAACGCCTGCCCAAGCCCTCGTCGTTCCCCTCCCGGTCGTCCCTCCCGGAGGAACCTCCGGTTGCTCCTTGATCATGGGGGCATCGGTTGTTTAATCGCCCCCCGTCGACGGCCCGGAT
>JBIKMQ010000150.1:0-5800 GCA_044359215.1 Candidatus Chromulinivoraceae bacterium | reverse complement strand
TCGGGGAGGTTCTTTGGGACCTCCTGCCCAATGGCCGCCAGTTGGGCGGAGCGCCCGCCAATTTCGCCTACCATGCCCATGCGTTGGGTGGCGATGGCCGGGTGATCTCGCGGGTGGGCTCCGACAACCTGGGCCGGGACATCGTGGAGCGCCTGGGGGGTCTGGGGCTTTCCACGGCGGGCATCTCCGTCGATCCGGTCGCGCCCACCGGCACTGTCACCGTCGCTCTCGATCCGTCGGGGCAGCCCGCCTACACCATCCATGCCGGCGTCGCCTGGGACTTCCTGGAGGCCGGCAGCGAGGTGTTGCAAAACGCGGCCCGGGCCGACGCGGTGTGTTTCGGCACCTTGGCCCAGCGCCACCCGGTGGCCCGCGAGTCCATCCGGCGCGTGCTCCAGGCCACCCGGGCCGATGCCCTGCGGATCTTCGACATCAACCTCCGCCAACGGTTCTGGTCGAGTGAGGTGATCCTCCCGTCGCTGGAGGCGGCCAACGTGCTCAAGCTCAACGACGAGGAACTGCCGGTGTTGGTCGGGTTGCTGGGCTGGACCGAGGTCGATGAGGAGCGGTGCGTGGGCCGGTTGGCCGAGCGGTTCGGACTTCGGGCGGTGGCCCTGACGCGCGGAGCCTGCGGCAGTCGCCTGTGGCTCGACGGACGGAGCGTGTCGTGGCCGCTTTCCGGGAATCCGGTGCCACTCCCGGTGGTGGATACGGTGGGAGCGGGCGATAGCTACACGGCGGCCCTGGCGTTGGGTCTGTTGTCGGGTCATCCGCCGGAAGAGATCCTTCGCATCGCCCATCGGGTCGCCGATTTCGTCTGCACCCGGGCGGGGGCCACCCCGGTGATGCCCGAAGACTTCGCCAGGGAACTGTCCCGAGGGCGCACCTCTGTGCCGTGATCAGGCCCGACCGAGGTTCGTGAGGGAATCGGTCCGTGGGGGAATGGATCCGGCGGTAGGAAATTCGGCGGAAGAAATGGTGCGCGGGGCGGGGGTCGAACCCACAACCTTCGGCTTCGGAGACCGACGCTCTATCCAATTGAGCTACCCGCGCAACCGAGACGCTCACCTTAGGAACCCGCCCCCGGCAGGGCAACAGTTTGTTCTGCGGGTGGTGTGTCGGTGGATCGCGGGATCGGTCCAGGCCTTCCCTGGGCTCGATCGGGGAGCAGCCTGACCGGGGCGCCGACCGTCTTCGGATCCAGACTCTGGCGACCGGCTCAACGTCCCTGGTCGCCGAAGCTCCCGCGGATGAAGGTCACCGCCGGGGCCGGATCGTCGAGGCCGTGCGGATGGTGTCCGATCCCCGGCTTGTGGATCACCTCGATGCGGCCTCCGAGGGCCCGGTAGCGCGATTCCACCACGGCGGTGTTCTCGGCCACGGGCACCACGTCGTCGGTGTCGCCGACCACATGGATGAGCCGGACCCCCGCCTTGGCCAGCGGGGCGAGTTGGTCCACCGGATTGCCCGTGAAGGCCAGCGCCTCGGGCTCGGTGGCGAACCCGTAATGGCGCTGCAATTGGGTCCAGTCGCCGGGGCTGCCCTTGCCCGTGCCCTTGCCCCCGGGCCAGCTCTTGAAGTCGCACACCGGTGCATCGCCATAGATGCAGGCCACCCGCTCCGGATGCCGGGCCGCCCAGCGGTAGGCGTAGAGACCCCCGCGGCTGATGCCCACCAGGGCGGCCTTGGGCCCGAGACCCCCGCGCCGAAGCGCCTCATAGAAGGCGTCGAACTGCTCCAGGGCCCGTGGGGATCCGAAGGTGTTGCCCACCTCCAGGTGCACGTGGTGGAAGCCTTGCTCGAGCAGTTGCAGCACCCCGGTCCGTTCGGTGAAGGCGTCGGGGAATTCCAGGCACCAGGTCCACGGTTTGCCGGGAGCGGCCTGACGGGGCTCGACGACCCAGCCGGTGGCGCCCTCCACGGTGAACCGGTGGCGCACGAACCCGCGCCAGCGGTCCTGGCGGGCGCCGGGCCAGGGCGCCGCCGTGGAAGTTTCCTGGCCGGCCGTCGTGGTCGGTGCCGTGGCGCGGCCCGGCCGCTGGGTGGAATCCGACGGGTCGGCCCCGAGGAGAGACGAGGCGATCACAAGGCCGGTCAGGCCGAGCCACAAGGTGCGGTTCATGGGGTGGGTGGCTCTGGAGTGTTCGCCCGGCGGCCCGCCGTGTCCATCGTCCGCTGGGGTGGGCCCGGGCCTTCCGGGCTTCGCCAGACCCGAGGCCACGATTCGGCCGGAACCCGTGCGGGTGCCCTGGCTCGGTCTCGCGGGCTGGGGGCTTTTGGAAACCCCGACAAAATCGTTGACGAGGAGGGTGCTTTGCGAACACCTTCCGCTCCCCAACGCGGGGGTGTAGCTCAATTGGTTAGAGCGCTGCCCTGTCACGGCAGAGGTTACGGGTTCGAGCCCCGCCACTCCCGCCACTTTCCCGCGCTGAAGACCGGTCCCCAGAGCCGGTTTTTTGTTGTTCCGCGATCCACCCGGCCCAACGCCTTCGGGTCATGAGCGTGTCAAAGCCATCCGTTCCTGCGGCCCGTCAAAACCGTCGGAACCCATCGTTGGATCCCTGGCTTCCTGCGACGGATCAGTTGGCCGACGGCCGGAGCTCTTCCGCCCGAATTTGACAATTCCCTGACGAATCGGCTGCCGCCGTGAGGCAGGATGGAGCCAGAACCCTGGGAGCCAATCCCGGCCTACCTGATGTCGACCTCGGTGAACTGGAGAGACGGACTGCTCTTTGCGGTGCTCGCGGGCCTTTTGGCCGCCGGAGGCATGCTTTGGCGGGACCGCGCGTCGCGGGGGCGCCCACGCCCGGGAACCCCGGCCTCCGGAGGCTCCACACGGTGGACGGCGCTGCTCGTGCTGATGCCGGTGGCCATGCTGGCCGTGGTGGGGTGGATCGCCGTGGGCCGGGACCGCGTCTCGGTGGAGGACGAAACCCGCCGGGAGGCGGCACGGTGGGCCCGGCACCTCACGGCCTTGTTGAGGGTGTCGTGGCCGTCATGGCTGGGAACGCTGGAGTCGGAATTCGGGGCCCTGAAGGACGGGAACCGCTTCGAGTGGCGATCCACCGATCCCGCCTACCGGCCGCGTCCCGGGACGGAGGATCGACTGAGGGTGGAGGATCTGAACCTGATGCCTGGGCTGAAGGTGGATGATCGCCTTTCCCGCGTCTTCCGGACATCCCACGGATGGTGGTTTCCGGAAACATTCCTGGGCAGTCCTGTCCAAGTGCTCGCGAATTCCCAGGGATTGGTCCAGCCGCCGGGGTATCCCAAGGTGCCGAAACTCCCGGCCTGGGCTCGGGAGCTTTCTCCACGGGTCCGGGCGGCTTTGGAGCACCTGCAGGATTCCGGGCCGTTGTCGCCGCAGGAGATCGAAGCCGAGTTGCGCGTGGTCCGGGCCGAGTCGAAGGATCCGTCGGTGGATCATTGGGCGAGATTCCTGAAGCTCCGCCGGGCACCCAAAAACGATCCAAACGTTTCGGACGAGTTGTTGGACCTGGGGTTGAGTGCCGTGAGCCAGCGGGTTGAATCGATCACCGGGGTGCCGCTGGGAGCCCTGGCCTACCAGGAAGTCGTGAGGCGGGCCGGTTCTCCCTTCGAAGAAGAGGAAGAATTGGAGCTGCTTCGAGGCCTGGCCTTCCGGCAACCGAGCGTCATGACCGGTGCGTTGTTGAGCTCTCATCCGCCGCCGTTGACTTCCATCGCGCGACCGTTTGAAGAACTCAGCAAGACCCCGATGGGTCTACGCCTGGCGTGGTCTTTGGACGAGCGAGCCCGAAGTTTGCACGGCATGTGGGCCATCCGACCCGTCGACGCCGCGGCGTCCCAGAAGACGGATTGGTTGTTCTGGGACCAGGTGGCCTGGTGGGGGTTCGCCGACGACGGGACCAACACCCAGCAGGTCACCTTCTATTCGGGCGAAAGCCTCGGATGGGCGGCGTTCATGGCGCTGAAGAACCATGCCTGGGCGCAGGAACCGGGGCAGGAGGCGAGGCCGACCCTTCCCCCGGGGTGGACCCTTTCCGTGGACTGGGAGGGACGCCGGCTGCCCTTCCCGCTGTTTCCCAGGGCCTCAAGATTACCCGTGCTTGCCGAGGAGGCGGGTGTCTTCGGGGGTGACCGATGGAACCCCAAGAATGACCGGCTCCATGTCCTGGGAGTGGCGGATCGACCCGGCTTCGTGGTGCGGATCCACCTCAATGATCCCGACGTCGTCTTCGCCGCGCAGCAGCGCCGGCAGTGGCTTTTCGGCGGGATCATCCTGGCGGCGGCGGTGGTGGCGGGCCTGGCGGCCTGGCAGATGCAGCGCTCGATCCAGCGCCAACAGGCGCTCAACGAGGAGCAGTCGAACTTCATCGCCAGCGTCTCCCATGAGTTGCGTGTCCCCCTGGCGAGCCTGCGGCTCCTGGCCGAGGGCCTGGCCTCTGGTCGGGTGGCAAAGGGCGAACAGCGCCACCAGTACGCCGGCCTGCTGCTTCAGGAAACCCGCCGCCTCGGTCGATTGGTGGAGAATGTGCTCGATTTCGGGCGCATCGAGCAGGGGCGCCAGGAGTACCAGTTTGAGCCCACGGACCTCGTCCGGCTTGTGTCGGCCACGGTCCGGTCCTTTGAGCCGATCGCCGCCGAACGCAAGGTCCGCATCGCGTGGACGGAACCGTCCGGGTTCCAGTCCATCGGGGGCACGGAGGCCGTGATCGAGTTGCTCGCCGATGGCGTCGCCCTGCAACAGGCGCTTTCCAACCTCCTCGACAACGCGTTGAAGCATGCACCCGAGGGCAGCGTCGTGACGGTCCGGGTCGAGCCCTGGCGCGCGGCGCCCGTCGAGCCGTCGGCACCCCCGGCGGGTCCGTCGTCGGTGGTGCGGATCTCGGTGCGCGACGCCGGTCCCGGAATTCCCCCGGAAGATCGTCAGCGGATCTTCGAGCGCTTCTTCCGGCGTGGCTCGGAACTCCGGCGCGAGACGCAGGGCGTGGGACTCGGCCTGGCCATCGTGCGGCACATCGTCGGCGCCCATCGGGGCCGTGTCTGGGTGGCAGACGTGCCGGGCCCGGGGGCGTGCCTGGTGATGGAATTCCCTTGGGAGGAGCCTTCCCGGACCTCGGTGATCGTTGCGGAAGATCCGCCGTCGTCGCCGCGGTCGACGACTCCCGACGCGGGGTCGGGCGTCAGGTCCGATACGAACCCGGGATCGGATCCCGTCCCGCCCCCGGTTCCGGCCCCGAAGGCCGAGCCTCGGGATCCGGTTGCCTGAGGGCCCCATGAATTGAACCGGAACCCACCCAGACGATGTCCCGAATCCTGATCATCGAAGACGAGCCCGCCATGCGCACGGTGCTGGGCGATCTGCTCGTGTCGGAGGGGCACCGGGTGATCACCGCCGCACAGGGAGCCGAGGGTCTCGAGCGGGCCTTGGCCGAGCAGCCCGACTTGATCCTGCTCGACGTGATGATGCCCCGCCTCGACGGGTTCGCCCTCGCACGGGAGGTGCGTCGCCTGGGGCGTGCCGTGCCGATCCTCATGCTGACGGCCAAGGGTCGCGTGGAAGACCGCGTCCGGGGACTGGACTCCGGGGCGGATGACTACCTGGTCAAGCCCTTCAGCGGCGACGAATTGCTGGCCCGGGTGCGGGCGCTCCTGCGGCGGTTCCATCGCGGTGCGGCCGCACCCACGCAGCTGCAGTTGGGCGAAGTGGCGGTGGACTTCGCTCGACTGGAGGCCCGTCGTGGTGGCCGACTGCTGCACCTCACCGCCAAGGAGTTCGGCCTCCTGCGCCTGTTGGCCGAGACCCCGGGCCAGCCGG